>JABDFZ010000024.1 GCA_013286325.1 Bacteroidota bacterium
AACTCCAGCTTTACACCTTCATACTCAAACAATTTTTTGTATTGCTTAAGCAATGAGTTTTTAGGCTCGGTTAAAATATTGTGTAGCGCCTCACGATCTAACGGATTCAAATAAGTAAGTACAGGTAAGCGACCAATTAACTCAGGAATCAATCCAAATGATTTCAAATCCTGTGGTGTAATATACTTATATAAGTTCTTCAGGTCGATTTCGCTATCATCACGTTTCATTTTATAACCAACAGTTTGCGTACGTAAACGATTGGCTATCTTTCTTTCAATACCGTCAAACGCACCGCCGCATATAAAAAGAATATTATTGGTATTTACAGTGATCATTTTCTGATCCGGGTGTTTACGGCCACCCTGTGGGGGTACGTTAACATTAGTGCCTTCCAATATTTTTAATAATGCCTGTTGAACACCTTCGCCGGATACATCACGGGTGATGGAAGCATTGTCGCTCTTGCGGGCAATTTTATCAACCTCATCGATGTAAACAATGCCTCTTTCGGCAGTAGCCACATCATAATCTGCAGATTGCAGTAAACGAGTAAGGATACTTTCAACGTCCTCGCCCACATAACCGGCTTCTGTTAGTACAGTAGCATCGCAGATACAAAATGGAACATTTAATATTTTAGCAAGAGTTTTTGCAAGCAGGGTTTTCCCGGTACCGGTTTCTCCCACCATAATGATGTTCGATTTTTCTATCTCCACATCATCCTTATCTATCCGCTGGTTTAAACGTTTGTAGTGGTTATAAACAGCTACAGATAATATTTTTTTGGCATCATCCTGGCCAATAACATATTGGTCGAGATGGCTTTTCATTTCAGCCGGCTTTAATACTGCAGGCGTAATTGGTGATGTTTTCACCTTCCTTACCTTCAATTCCTCGGCAAGTATTTCATTTGCCTGGTTTACGCACTTATCGCATATATGCGCATCAAGCCCCGCTATCAGCATCAGGGAGTCCTGTTTACCTGCCCCACAAAACGAACACCTGATCTCCTTGCTGTTTTTATTCATTTGATTTCTTTCTTATTCAAATTTAATTAAAAAGTCGGAATTAGTCAACCACAGATTAGTTAATTAGAGATCAGAGACTGGGGATTAGTTTTTTCTGATCTCTAACCTCCAGTCTCTGATCTCCAATCACAAGTCTATAGTCACCGGCCTTAAGCCTTATTTCCTCTTAAAATTTCGTCAACCATACCAAATTCTTTAGCCTCTTCGGCAATCATCCAGTGGTCACGATCAGAAGCATCCCATACTTTTTCATAAGACGTGCCGCTGTGATCAGCAATTATCTGGTATAATTCCTTTTTAAGCTTAGTTATTTCGTGATACGTAATTTCTATATCACTTTGTTGCCCTTGTGCGCCACCAGATGGCTGATGGATCATTACCCTTGCATGTGGTAATGCCGCTCTTTTGCCTGCTGCGCCTGCACATAATAATACTGCACCCATTGAAGCAGCCATACCGGTACAAATTGTTGCAACGTCGTTTGATATAAATTGCATGGTATCATAGATACCTAAACCTGCATAAACTGACCCACCAGGTGAGTTTATATAGATCTGAATATCGCGCTTACTATCAGCCGATTGCAGGAACAGCAATTGAGCCTGGATAATGTTTGCAATATTTTCATAAATCGCATCACCAAGGAAGATGATACGGTCCATCATCAAACGCGAGAATACGTCCATTTGTGCTACGTTTAGCTGGCGTTCCTCAATAATATAGGGTGTCATACCGGTTGGCAGTTTACTTCTGTCAACCCCTGCAATAAATTTATCTACATAAATACTGTTAATACGATGGTGTTTAACAGCATATTTCCGGAATTCATTTTTATCGATGTTACTACTCATGGTTTTTTTGTTAAGATGCGGGTTTTAATCGCGATAAATATAGTTGTTACTTAAATACAATTACTACCAGAAAGTTTGTTAAAAGTAAATTTATTTGGCAAAAGTCCGGAAGTTTAAACTGACATCACCCCGCGTGTCATGCTGAACTTGTTTCAGCACCTCACTTGTTAAGCCGGCATCTTGCCGGCGACATGTCCAATGAGATGCCGAAACAAGTTCGGCATGACGTGTAGGGGCTTTAGAATATAAAAGTCCGAAAGCAGAAGCTATTCTCCCACTTTCGGACTTTCTGTCTTTACTGACTTTCAGACTTACTGTGCAAACTGCTTAGTAAACTCGGTATATAATATTTCCTTTTTATCTAAAGTAATTACGCTTTTAATGTAATCAAATACCCTGAATGCTTTTACATCCTCAAATATTTTGTTCGCATTTTCTTTATTCTGCAAGTACTGAACAGTATATTGACTCAATTGCTCGTTATCAATACCCTGCGGGCTATACATTCTGAATTGTTGCTCCAAACGCAATTTAGCAAGCTCAAAAACTTCTTCGTATTTTATTTCGATGTTGTTTTCTTTAATGATCTTGTTTTCAATCAGTGTCCATTTAAGGTTTTTAGCAAAATCGCTGTATCCGCCTGCCAGTTCTTCAGCAGTCAGTTTTTCGTTGGTTGCTTTTAACCAGCGTTTTAAAAACTCATCAGGCAATTCAAATTGAACTTTGTTTAAACCATACTGATAAATATCATCCTGTAATTTGCGTTCAGCATCCTGAACCATCATGGCTTCAATTTCTTCAGTTATTTTGGTCCTGAACCCTGCTTCGTCAGTTACTGCACCTTCACCAAATAATTTGTCAAAGAACTCCTGGTTCAGATCACTCTCTTCTAAACGGTTAACGTTTTTAACAGTTAAGCGGAAGTTCGATTTCAGATCTGCTGCTGTTTCTTCATCAATTTTTAATAAACCAGCAACCTTTGCTGTATCGTTATCAAACGCTTTCTGAATATCAAGCACTACCTCATCACCTTTTTTCAAGCCGATCAATGATTTTTTAATTTTCTCATCCTTGATCTGATCTAAACGGACAGATGCGGTATTGCTTATTCCATCCTCAAAAACAGAACCATCCGGCGAAAGCTGCACTAAATCTGAATAAAGCACATCGTCATCTGCCGATACGTCAGGATTTGTCATTTTGCCATAACTACGGCGGATACTTTTGATACGTGACGCCAATGTTTCGTCATCAACCTTAATAACGTATTGGGTTATTTTATCTTTCGATGAAAAGTCAATAGCAAACTCAGGGGCTAAACCAACTTCATAGTTAAATTCAAAGTTATCGGCAAAATCCCAGTTATATTCTTTTTCAGCATCAACCTTTGGTAACGGCTGACCTAAAACTTCCAGCTGCTCGTCCTCTAAATATTTATTCAAAGTATCCGAAAGCATATTGTTAATCTCGTCAACCAAAATGCTTTTGCCATACATTCTTTTTATGTGCGAAGCTGGCACCATACCAGGGCGAAACCCTGGTATCTTAGCTTTTTTTGCGTGATCCTTAATTGCTTTATCAACACGTGGCTGATAGTCTTCTGGATTAATATTGATTTTTACAACTGCATTCAGGTTATCAATTTTTTCCTGTGATATATTCATCTTTTACCGGTATTTTAATCTTAAATGTGTACGCACAAGCGGCCTTAAAATTATAGACACATAAGCGCCTGCTTTTGGAGGGGCAAAGGTATGAAAAAAGTACGAAAGTTTTAAAACAGGAAGTCCGAAAGTGAAAAAGCAATGATCTTTCCCAATTCCGGACTTCAAAGTTTTAAATTATAGATTAGCTGATCTTTGTAACTGTTGATGAGCCTTTATTATCATTAGTTATGGTAGGATTGCCCTCATATTTTACAACCGATTTTCCTGTTGTATGTAAAGTCATGGTAGTAGAAACATTTACTTGATAGGTGCCTGAACCTGATGTTTGGGTGGTAAAGCTTTGTACAGGGAAACCAAGCGCGTTAAGTGTGCCCTGCCCACTAACGTTAATGCTGTGTGAAGTAGCCGATCCTGTTAAATTGAAGGTACTTTGTCCGCTGATATTACTGTTAACGCTTGTTGCAGTAAGGCTTAAAGTGATGGTATCATGCCCGGATGATTGAATAGAGATAGTCTCGGCAGTTAAAGTTCCGGATACGGTATCCTGTCCTGCTACCTGCAGGCTTGTAAGTGTACCCACACCTATTGTAATTGATATTGAATCAGACCCACAAAGGTTATCAGTGGTAGAAATTGAAAGCGTGCCATTACTTACGTTTGTAGCAATGTATTGCATCAGGTTGTCATCGGCAGTAATGCTAACTAAGTAAGAACTATCCTGGGTTAGCGTAACGGTGTAGTTGCCCAAAATATTCACTTTGGTAAAGCTTGCCATTTGACGTTTTACGGTAGTTGAGTTGCCAGAACCTTCAATGCAACCCGATTTGGATGAGGTACTTTTCATAATATTATGTGATTAAAGTTTAAGTTGGCCAAAAATAAAAAAAGTTTTCCCAATAAGAAAACTTTAACTTAAAAATAACATTGCTTAGTTTAACCTGTAATAATTCACTTAGAACTTTCAGGACCAGCAAAGCTATTTGCACGAAATTTAATCACTTTATTGTTAATTGGTTTCACTGTTTTTAGGTAAGCGAACATCGCTTTCAGGTCGTTTTCACTCATTCTGCTGTAACCATACCAGGGCATAATTGTCTGCACATCAGCCGCCGATACTTTAACCGCTTTTGATTTATCATTAAACGCTTTAAATCTTTGTACAAAAACATCAGTTGTCCAGCTGCCTATTCCGGTGGTTTTATCCGGAGTAATATTAGCAGATACTATTGTATTAAAGCCCATCCTGAATTCGCGACCTCCGGCAAATTCCATTCCTGCCAACATTTTACCGTTATTATTCTGTGTATGGCAGTCCATACATGCGGCTGCATTAACCAGGTATGCACCATACTTAACGGTATCAGTAGTATTTGGTAATGTACCCAAGGTTGCCTTTTGCGGAAATGTGTGCACCAGTATATTAAGCGGAAAATTGTAGGTTGCCTTAGGATAGCTGGTATTAACCGGCTTAAGAGTACGCAGGTATGCAATAATGGCATAAACATCCTCCTTGCTCATTTTTGAGTAGGATGGCCAGGGCATCAGTGGAAATATAGCATTGCCATTTTTGCGTACCCCACAGGTAATAGCACGAAAAAGCTCACCGTCAGTCCATCCCTTTAAATTATACGGCGTAATATTAGGAACATGAACGCTGCCCGGGAAACTCACTTTTTTATCAAAAAGTTCACCGCCCCCGCCGAGGCGGTTGTCTGATATAGGCCCGGCGAATTTAGACCAATCACGTTGCGAATGGCAATCGTTACAAAGAGCTACATTATTAGCAAGGTAATTACCCCTGGCAATGAGTTGAGGAGTCGCTTTTATGCTGATATTTTCAGCTTTACCCACATCAGGTAATGCCAAAGTTATATAGGATACAGCACAGATAACGATAAGTACAATTGCAATTACAGCATATAAAAGTACTTTCTTAAGTTTCTTCATAAATAGTGGGTTGGGTTGATTGAGTTACTAATATAAATAAAAATCTTTTGAAAGATTATCAACTTATTTATCTGAACCAACTCAATCAACCGGCCCAACTATGCTTTTATTTCGCTTTTTGAACTATTGAAATACCTGAATGCTGGTTTGTAATTTTTGGATCACCCATATATTTTACATCAGATGTTCCGGATGTATGTACATCTAATGTATTTACAGCATTAACCTGAAAGTTTCCTACCCCTGAAGTATGAGTAGTATAAGCGCCAACAACAAAATTGTAGGCTTTAAGGGTACCGGTCCCGCTGACAGTAATATCATGTGATGCAGCTTTTCCTGTTAAATTGATGGTACCTTTACCGCTAATGGTGCTGGTAAGACTAGTTGCATTAAGAGTCATGGTAACATTATCAGCGCCTGATAACTGAAAAGCAAAACTCTGTGCATTTATTGCACTATCGGCAGTTATTACTTCTTTTCCTGAAGCTATTACAGCAGCCAGATTACCTACACCAATATTGATATTTATAGTACTGGTGCTGCAAATACTTTGCTGGTTTGAAATAACAAGGGTACCGTTAGTTACAGTAGTTTTAATGTACTGAAACAAGTTGGTATCAGCAGTAATGGTTACACCATAAGAGCTGTCCTGTTTTAAAACTACATTGTAATCGCCCTGAAGGTTCACTTTAGTAAAAGTACCAGGGGTACGTTTTTGGGATGCTGAAGTTCCCGAACCTTTAATGCAGTTAGAACCGCCATTGTTGTTGTTGTTACCGCATGAGAATGCTCCGGCAAGCATAAAGCCTGCAGCTGTTGCCAGAATGGCTAATTGAATACGTTTCATATTAATTAATTTTGATAAAGTTTTAGTTACATCAAAATTAAAAAAAAGCTATAACAATTGCTATAGCTTTAAATAAAATATTTGTTAAGTTTTTTTCTGAAACGGGTTAGCAAGTACTCAGTTCACCTTTTCGACAGACGAAGCCCCTGATTTATCGTTGGTAACACTTGGATTACCTTTATATCTTACTTCTGATGCACCGCTCGAATGTACATTTAAAGTATTTAAAACATTTACCTCGCTATGTCCCATGCCCGAAGTCTGGATATCACACTTGCTTACAACGAAATCAAAAGCATGAACCTTACCACTGCCACTTGTTTCAATATCATGCGAAGTGGCCTGGCCTCTCAGGTTTAGTTCTGTAACGCCGCTTCCATGAGTAGTTACGTTAGCTGCATTTAAATCCATCGTAATTTTGGTAACGCCAGCTAACCTAAGATGTAAATCGCTTGTAATTATTTTACCATCGCCTTCTACCTCAACTGCCCCCGATGCTTTTAATTCTTCCAGGTTACGGATCCCGATATTTACAAGCATTTCTTTTGATTTACATATATTTCTTTTTGTGTAAATACGCAATTTGCCGTCACTTACCTCTGTTTTAATATATTTAAGCAGGTTATCGTCAGCAGTTATTTTTACCGACATAGAGCTATCCTGCTTTATCACTACTTTAAATGCCCCTGAAATATTTATGCGGCTAAAATCACCTCCTTTACGGTCTTCAGATTTTACATTACCAGAGCCATGCACGCAGTTAAACCTGCAAGACGAAAAACCACCAAGAGTAATCCCGGCAATTAGTAACAATATTAGTAAATGTATCTTTTTCATGTTTTTATGTTTTGGACTATTAATAATTGGGTTAAGTTACATCAAAAATAAAAAAAGCTGTCATATTGTGGCAGCTTTTAAATATAAGCTATGTTTACAAACCTTTCGGTTTAAAGATCAGCCAGATCATCTGCTTTGTAAGCAACAGGTGCTAAAGTTTGTTTTTTTACTGTGTGAGCTGCAACCAGGTCTTTATGATTAACGTTTTCTTCGAAGTTGTAATTTAAAGAGTATTCGTTTACGGTTCCGCTCAAGTTTGCTTTTGCTGCATCGTTTACAGTTACATCAGCGCTATAAGCATCTAAGTTTAGTTTAGCAGAAGCATTGTTGTGCAGGTCAACTTCAAACTCAATCTTTGAAATATTTCCGAATGATTTTACTTCTGAATTATCAAAAGCAGAGATTGAACGCAGATCATTTGCTGTAACCCATACAACCAGTTTATCTGTTTTGTATGATGAGATCCTTAACACACCATTTTTGCTTTGAACCAAAGCGCTTTCGCTATAATATTTGTTGTAAACTTTTACCTGGTCGGTTGCACCGTCAGAGATATAAAGTTCAACGTTTCCGTGTACTTCTATTTTGTTGATTGCGCTGATATCAGTTAAAATTGTATATGTATTATCTGCATTTTTTGCAGTGGCGGCATAAGTTGAATTTGTTGCTCCCAATGCTACAACGAGCATTGTGAAGATGGTTATGATTAGAGTTTTCATGATATTTATATGTTTGATTGTCAATTAATTATTTCTAAATTTCAAATACACTAATAAGACGAATACAGATAAAAAACGTTACAGCAATATGCCCTGTATTAGGTGTGAGGGCAGTTTTACTAGGTAAATGGGCGGATTTTGTCGGTGAAAAAGTGAAGAAAAACCCATGGTTGAGAATTCATAGTTTATGGGGGAAAGGAATGTCCAATGATTGAGTGAATTTGCCATCGTATTGGTCACAACTGTCCGGCTATAAACTATGAACCCCCAACTATGAACAAGTAACTTTTCCTTATCTTGCCTTCACAAATAATAACTATGAAATATGTTTTAGGGGTTGATATTGGTACTGGCAGCGTAAAGGCAGTAGCAGTAAATCTGCAATGTCAATCGTTCGAAGTTTGCCAGCAGCATTACTCTTTTAGCGCGCCAAAGCCTGGCTATCATGAACAAGATCCTGAACAGATATGGAAAGCATTTATAGCCAGTATTAAGGGAGTTATTGATAAGATTGGTACTCAGCCTTTAGCCATCAGCTTAAGCAGCGCAATGCATAGTATAATAGCTGTAGATGAGAACTGCCGGCCATTTGCACCAATGATAACCTGGGCAGATAACCGGAGCTCGGAAATAGCAAAGAGATTAAGGAACAGTGTTGAAGGTATGTCCATTTATAAAGCAACCGGCACACCCTTACATGCCATGTCGCCGTTATGTAAGATCATCTGGATAAAAGAGAACAATATCGAATTGTTTAATAAAACTCATAAGTTCATCGCCATAAAAGAATATATCTGGCACAAACTTTTTCAAGAATTCAAATTAGATCAATCCAATGCTTCCTGTACAGGCCTGTTTGATATTATACAATTTAAATGGCACCATGAGTCGCTAAAGTTAGCTGGCATAACGGAGCAAAAACTTTCAGAAACTGTACCAACTGATTGTGCTAAAATATATCAGTCTGATAATCCCAGACCGGAGTTGTCCTTTTTAAAATCCGGGGTTCCTATAATCATAGGCGCAAGCGATGGTTGCTTAGCCAACCTTGGCAGTACGGCTGATAAGCCGGGTGTAGCTGCTATTACTATCGGTACCAGCGGTGCAGTAAGAGTGGCCAGCAGTAAACCGCTGCCAAACGAAAAGGCCATGACATTTAGCTATATCCTGAATAAGGGAACTTACATCTGCGGAGGGCCTATAAATAATGGAGGTATTGCCATGCAATGGTGGCTTAAAAACATTAAACCCGAACCAACAGATGAAGATTATGAAAACCTGTTTCTGCAAATAGCCAAAGTTGAGGCAGGTGCAAACGGCCTTATCTTTTTGCCATATCTAACCGGTGAACGTGCCCCCATATGGGACAGTGAAAGCTGCGGCAATTTTTTTGGTATAAAGCTACAGCATTCCCAGGCCCATTTTTCGAGAGCAGTTTTAGAAGGCATCTGTTACGCATTAAAGGATGTGTTTGATGCTGTACAGCAAAATTCGGAGCCTATAACCCAGATCAATGTAAGTGGAGGCTTTACACAATCTGACTTATGGGTGCAAACCCTTGCAGATATTACCAACAAAAAGATGGTAATAGTACAAAGCGATGATGCTTCGGCTATTGGTGCGGCATTTATGGCTTTAAAAAATATTGGTATAATTAAAGAGTACCCAACATCTGATTTTGCAGCTTTAAGAACTTTTGAGCCGAATACAACCAATGTGGCAATTTATGAAAGGGGTTTTATTGTTTATAAAGAATTATATGATGGGTTAAAAGAGATTATGCATAGAACCAATTACTAACGCTATTTCAACCACAAATTAACGCCTAGCCTTGGGTTGAGATTGACCCAATTAACAAAAAAGTGGGTTTACGTTGGGTTTACACAATTTAATGTTAACCCAAATATAAATACCTGTTAATCAATTACTTAACGTGATTTTTTTGAAAAAACATGGTTTACACTTTTTGTATAAATATTATTGGCTAAACATCAATTCATGAGTGACATGACCCTAATTCCCCGCAACATTTAAATACTTAACCCTTTTAAAATTGACTGTTTTATTAATGGTTTCTGTTTTCCCCTCATCTTCAATTGTCAGTTGAAATTTCACCTGCATATTCGGGGCAAATTTCTTGTAGCCGCTGCCCTTAAACTGATAATGAAAGTTGTAGGTAACACGGTCGTTCAAGTCAATGGTTTTTGCATTTTCAAGTGTATTTATATCCATAACTTTATTGAACATTTGTGTACTTGTATCTGCAGCATAGCTTAATCTGACGGTTTGCAGCGGGTTTGCTCTGTCACCTGTTTTACCATCTATTAATTCAACTTTTAATCCTGAAAGTTTCAATAGCTTTCCTTTTGGGATCTCAGATATTTCAAAGGCTACGCTAAAACCATTTGGATCTTTCTTATCACTCCATAAATATGTCTTAACCGACATATTTTCAAGCTTCATCCTTTTCATCACTCCAGAATAAACATCATCACCAGGAACAACCTCATAAGCTGCTGAACAGGAAGTTAGAATTAGCAATAACACCATAAGTGTTTTAATTACCAGCGGATATTGATTATTCTGCATACAAAGTTTAATAGCTGATAACGTAAATTCAGAAATTTAATTATTTAAAAGAGCTTATGCAAAATAAGCTTTACTGCGGTGTAATCTTCAAATAATCAGTGCAATCATTCAAAAAAAAAAAACCACCCGTTTCAAACAGATGGCTTTCCATAATATATATTGAACTTTTGGAAAAGTTGAATTAAAAACCTGCTAATTCAGCGGTTGTGTTTGCTTTGTTTTCGCTAAGGTGGGTAGCTTTAAAGTTGTTGCTATTTACGTATGTTAATACGTCCCTGCGTAAGTTAAACTCTGTTGATGTACCGCTCAGGTTAGCTTTTGCACGGTCCTGTACAGTTAAGTTAGTGCTGTAAGCATCGAGGTTTAAATTTGCTGAAGCATTGTCGTGCAAGTCAACATCAAATTCGATTTTTGAGATGTTACCAAAAGATTTTATGTCGGCATTGTCATAAGCAGAGATTGAACGCAGGTCATTTGCACTTACCCAAACTACTAATTTTTCAGCACTGTATGAGGTGATGCGCAATACGCCATTTTTGCTTTGCACTAATGCACTTTCGCTATAGTATTTGTTATAAACCTTCACCTGGTCAGATGATGCATCAGATACATAAAGCTCAACATTTCCATGAACTTCAATTTTATTGATTGCGCTGATGTCGGTTAATACAGTGAAAGTATTATCGTTGTTTTTTGCAGTGGCTGCATATGTTGAATTTGCTATTCCTGACACTAAAACTAGGGCTGAGAATATGGTTAAGATTGCGGTTTTCATGATCTTTATATTTTGATTGTCAATTAATTATATTTTCTAAATTTTAAATACACCAATAAGACCAATCAAATTTTAAAACGTTACAGCAATATGCCCTGTATTAGGTGTGAGGGCAGTTTTGTTCGGTAAATGGGCAGATTTTGTCGGTGAAAATGTCAGAAAAATTTCAACCTGATCGTTCATAGCTCATGCCGCTGTTTGTGTCAGATAAAATAAGCGGCAACAAACGTGAAGCAAAGGATAACCAGACGTTATTATTGCTGATCTCAACCGGATATATTACAGGCTAAGCCAACAAAAATCGTTTAAAAAAATCTATATATTATTTATAGTCATCAGGGAGCACCAGGCCTTGTTCCCTGCTTTGGCTGAGTGGCGGTAAAAAAATTTCTGCCCGTAATTTATCTACATTATTAACATCTTTAATAGTAGTTACTATCCGTGCTTTCTTTTTGGCGTTATATTCCCAGTAGGTGCCATATATCTGGCTTTTAAATTTTGTATAGTTATACCTGTCGACAATTAACGCATAATAAACCGGGGGGAAATTGCCTTTTAAAACCTGTTGTTTAATAAGCGGTGCAAATAGCGCCATATCCTGTGCATCATTAATACCATCCAAAGGGATATGAAGCATTAAGGTAAATAAACTGGTAACGGCTTCATCCCCTATCTCCTTGTATCCTGGGAATCCGATCTTTTTTACAATTTCCTTTAGTTCTTCTGTATTGGCAGAATCAACCTCACTCCCGGCAGATTCAAATACTTTTAAGTCAATCTTCCTGGTGTCATACAAGTCTCTTATTGCCTGGTCTCTTTCAAGCATTTGAAAAACTTCAATCATTTGATCCGGATATTGAATATTTGAATAATATATTTTACGCGCTTTTTGGTAACGCTGATCAAAGTTTGATTTTACCAAATAGGATTTAATTAAAGTATCACTATTTAATTGGTCAATAGTTACGCCCTTAACAATTGCTTTATAAATGTATTCATCCGCTTTTTTAAGATTTTTGAATTTTATGTTGATAAAAGCTAAGTTCCTGTCAATAAATCCATCTGTATTGTTCAATTTCTCTGCCTGAATATACAAAGACGCAGCTTTGGCAAGCTCACCCTTTTGTTTCAGGGAATCTGCTTTATAAGAAGTTTTAAAATAAGCCTCTATTTGCTGGGCTCGGCAGTTAAATACGAGAGCGACAAAAAATAATAGAGTTAAAAACCGGATCATAATGCTATAAAATAAGTTTGTAATTTACTCCATAGTTTATAATGCTACCTATATTTAACCTATTTTAACAAGCTCCTAACTTAATATCTGTTAAAGCTGCTACCCTTATTTAAAAAATCGGCTTAAAACAAAAAAAGCCACCTGTTAAACAGATAGCTTCCCGTAATATATATTGAACTTTTGCAAAAGTCAGCTTACATACCGATCAATTCGTTATTGATTTGAGTAGTTGTATTCGATTTGTTTTCGCTAAGGCGTACAGCTTTAAAGTTGTTGCTGTTTACAATTGCTAAAACATCGCTATTTAAGTTAAACTCAGTTGATGTACCGCTCAGGTTAGCTTTAGCACGATCCTGTACAGTTAAGTTGGTGCTGTAAGCATCCAGGTTTAATTTAGCAGATGCATTGTCATGCAGTTCAACATTGAATTCAATTTTCGAGATGTTGCCGAATGATTTAATGTCAGCATTATCATAAGCAGAAATTGAACGAAGGTCATTTGCACTTACCCAGACTACTAATTTTTCATTGCTGTATGATGTGATGCGCAAAACACCATTTGAGCTTTGTACTAAAGCGCTTTCAGCGTAGTATTTGTTGTAAACTTTCACCTGGTCTGATGATGCATCAGAAACATACAATTCAACGTTACCATGAACTTCAATTTTGTTAATTGCGGTGATGTCGTTTAAAACGGTATAATTATTATCTTTTAATGAAGCGGCATAAGTTGTTGTTAATCCGAACATTACAACAAACATTGTGATTACGGACAAAAATTTGGTTTTCATTGTTTTATTTTTTATTATTGTGGTTCTTAATTTATTGTATTTTTCTATTTTTAAATACAACCATAAGACGAGGCTATTTTTAAAACGTTACAGTAAAACTTTACTTAATAGACCAACGCCTTATTTTCGTCTGCAAAGGTGCGGTTTTAGTCCACGAAATTTCTCATCCTATTGTAATTATTAAGCCATTCTTACAATTTGGAAATCAATCACTTAACTATCAGATTTACAATACATTAGAGACAAAAAACACGATTACCAATCAGTTTTTATCACTAATAACGAGCTTTTCTCCCGAAAATTTGATCTTTCCGGCGTCGAGTAATTGCCTTATGGTCGCAATTTTTTCTTTCTCTGTTCCGCTTTTTGCTGACGAAACTAATGAACCGAGATCGTGTGTTGAAGTACTTAGCAACTGAATAAGTTCATTGGTGATATCATCAAACACTTCGGATGTGTTTCTTTCCCGTTTTTCTTCCAGGCATACATCGCATACGCCACACTTATCGGCATTTGGCTCATCAAAATAAGCGAGGAGCATTTGGCTCCGGCATTTTTTATGTTCGGCATAAGCAAATACAGCCTCCATCTTTTTGCGATAGGTGGCTTTCCGGTCGTCAATTGCTTTTTTATTAATATAAAGCGCTTCGCTATGCTGCCGGGGCTTTAGCCAGGTAACCTGCGGCATATCTGTTTGTTGCAGATAACTTAATATATTAAACTCATCCAATTGCTTTAAGCCGTCAATAACCTGTTGCACATTCATATGTGTACGCCGGGCAAGATCAAACTCTCTTATCCGCACGTAGTTGTCAAATGCCCCGCCATATGATCGTAATAGCGTTTTAATAAAAGGATCCCAGCCAGGATTCTGGATCTGAAAGTTGTAAAGCTGTTCATTAAATACTTCAAACCTGAAACGCGATGGCAAAAACACACTTTCGTTAAATGACAGGTAATCATCCTGTTCCAGAAATTTTAAAGCGTTGAGGGTTTTTATAGCGTCCAATTTAAAGCGGCTACAAAAATCGCCCAGATCAAGATCGAGGCTTATTCCCTCCCCTGCCTCATAAGCGAGCTGATAATAATTAGCCAGGTAATGATAAACCTGTTTTATCTCGGCAATGGTTGGAAAACTGAGCTCAAACTTCTTTTCCTGCTTTAACCTGTCGCTGTAGTTATATAATAATACAGCGTACGCTTTTTGTTCATCACGCCCTGCCCTACCTGCTTCCTGATAATAAGCTTCCAAACTCTCAGGCATATCCTTGTGGATCACAAAACGTACATCTGGTTTATCTATCCCCATCCCAAATGCATTGGTGGCTACAATAATTTGTGTGTGGTTATTTTTCCAGCTTTCTTGTTTTTTAGACCGAAGACCTGCTTCGAGGCCGGCATGGTAATAGTCAGCTTTAATGCCATTGTCGGTATAAAACTTAGCTATTTCAGCAGTTTCTTTGCGACTGCGTACATAAACAATACCACTCCCCTTTACACCTTTGGCTATATCCAATAGCTTCTTAAACTTACTCTCGTCGCTTTGTACCACATAGCTGATGTTTTTACGCTCAAAGCTTTTCTGAAAAACATTAGGGGTTTTAAAAAGTAGTTTTTGCTGAATATCTTCCCTTACTTCGGCAGTGGCAGTTGCGGTTAGCGCCAATACAGGTACATCCGGATGCAGTTCACGCAGATCGGCAATATGCAGGTATGGCGGTCTGAAATCGTAACCCCATTGCGAAATACAATGTGCTTCATCAACCGCAATCAAATTCACTTTCATGTATTTGATCCGTTCGCGTACAAGTTCGGATAATAAACGCTCCGGCGACAGGTACAAGAACTTCACCTCGTTATAGATACAGTTATCCAGCGCAATGTCTATTTCACGCTTGCTCATTCCCGATACAATAGATACCGCTTCAATGCCTTTTGCTACCAGGTTTTCAACCTGGTCTTTCATCAAAGCGATCAATGGCGAAACTACAATACAAATCCCCTCTTTTGCCAGCGCAGGTACCTGGAAACAAACTGATTTACCACCACCAGTAGGTAATAATGCAAGTGTATCGTGACCTAATAAAACAGATTTAATGATCTCCGCCTGCATAGGGCGAAAAGTATCATGGTTCCAATACTGTTTTAATATTTCCTGTATGGTCATTTAGTTTCAGAATTTGGTAAAGATAAACCCGAAATTGAACATTAAAAATCCGGAGATGATTTTAAATTTTTATAAGTAAATTTGTTAAAACGAATCATTATGCAAACTACAGTAATTAGGGAGAAATTGCATCAATATATAGATAGTAGTGATGAAAGACTATTAAAGCTTATGTTAGCCTTGATAAAAGAATATAACGACGACGATAATTTTGATTATGAATTTACTTCGGATGAAATCAAAATCCTGGATCAGAGAAGAGAGGATAGGTTAAGCGGTAAAAGCAAAACTTATACCTGGCAGGAAGCTAAAGACATCATAATCGGAAAAAGTAAAATATGAATTTCAGGCTAATTATTCAAGATCAAGCGATACTTGAAATAAAAGATGCTTTTGAATGGTATGAAGAACAAAAAGAAGGGCTTGGATATGAATTCATTAATAAAATAGAAGATTGTTATAATAACCTTTCAAAATACCCGGAACGATATTCCTACATTAATCATTTATACAGAAGGATTAAAACAAATCGTTTTCCATATATCATAATATATGAAATTGATGATAACACAGTCATCATTATTAGGGTGCGTCAACTTAAACAAAAACCCATCAATCTACAGGATTAAATCCTGCCTATCCTTAAAATCCCATAAATCGTGTAAATTCGCGGCTGTAAACATCATACATAATGAAAGTCATTTACACTACCCTCCTGTTTTTATCTCTGTCTGTTTGCTTATATGCCCAAAAATGGAACGTGGAGAACCCTCCCGGCCCTCAAAAGAAAGTAACTATTACAACTGACGAAGGCACATGGATGAACCTGGATGTAAGTCCTGACGGCAAAACCATTGTTTTTGATTTGTTAGGTGATATTTACAGCATACCTGTTGCAGGTGGTAAGGCAACCTTACTTGCTGGTGGTAAAGCATGGGAAGTGCAGCCGCGCTTTAGTCCTGATGGTAAATCAATTTCCTATACCAGCGATAAGGACGGTGGGGATAATATTTGGATAATGAATAGTGATGGCAGTAATAAACATGCCATTACGAAGGAAAATTTCAGATTATTAAATAATGCATCATGGACTCCAGACGGGCAATTTTTAGTAGCACGTAAACATTTTACTGCAACCCGTTCACTTGGTGCAGGCGAAATGTGGCTATATCACAAAACCGGTGGAGACGGTATACAACTCACCAAACGTAAAAACGATCAGCAGGATGCAGGCGAGCCTATAGTTTCGCCGGATGGTAAATATATTTACTGGAGTGAGGATGTTACCCCGGGTCCTGATTTTCAGTATAATAAAGACCCCAACAAAGGCATTTATGCTATATTAAGGCTAAATCGCCAAACAGGGAATATTGAAACCGTAACTGGTGGCCCGGGTGGTGCTTGCCGTCCTCAAATATCGCCTGACGGAAAACTGATGGCGTTTGTGAAACGGGTAAGGCTAAAATCGGTATTGTTTATCCATAATTTAAATACAGGTGAAGAATGGCCGGTTTATGATGGCCTGTCTCACGATCAACAGGAAACATGGGCGGTTTTTGGTGTATATCCAAATTTTAACTGGACGCCTGATAATAATAACCTCATCTTTTATGCAAAGGGTAAAATATGGAAACTGGACATAACCTCGCTTAATGCAGTTCAAATTCCATTCGAGGTTACTTCGCAGCAAAGCATAACCGATGCACTCCATTTTCAGCAAAAGGTTTTTCAGGATGAATTTACAGCTAAAATGATCCGGCAGTTAACCACCTCTCCCGATGGAAAAGTAGTTGCATTTAATGCCGCAGGCTATATCTATACCAAAGGCTTACCGGATGGAAAACCAACAAGAATAACTGCTACTACCGATTTTGAATATGAGCCAGCCTTTAGCCCTGATGGTAAATCTCTGGTATATGTTGACTGGACTGACGAATTAAAATCATCTATCAATAAAATAGACCTTACTACCTGCCAGGTAACGCGCCTTACCGCCGAGAAGGGTTACTACTACTCTCCAAAGTTTTCAAACAAGGGAGATAAAATAATTTACAGAAAGGGAGAAGGGAATGAAACATCAGGATTTGCCTTTGGTAAAAATCCGGGTATATATAGTATTTCTGTTAATGGAGGCACTCCCAGGATGATAATTGATAATGGTATATATCCCCAATACTCTCAGGATGACTCAAAAATATATTACCAAAGCTATGAAAGTGATAAAAAAGCCTACAAGGTAATGGATACCACTGGTGCAAATCAGCAAACTTTGTACACTTCCAAATACGCTACACAATTTAACCCAAGTCCCGATGGTAAATGGATGGCGTTTACCGAACTGTATAATTGTTACATTACTCCAATGATCTATACCGGCAGTGCGCAGGAACTTTCGGCTGCTAATAAGGCTATTCCGTTAAATAAGCTTACCCGTGATGCCGGTACTTACCTGCATTGGAGCAAAGACAGCCAGAAATTAATGTGGACGCTTGGGCCAAGATATTTTGTAAGGGACATCCGTAACGCGTTCCCGTTTGTGGATGGTGGTACAGATAAAACCCCGGCAATTGATACCGTTGGAATTGACATCAACCTTAAACTAAAAACTGATGTGCCAACCGGAGTAATTGTATTTAAAAATGCAAGAATAATTACCATGAAGGGCGATGAAGTGATAGAGAAAGGCACAATCATCATCAACCAGAACAAAATTACAGCTATTGGAAAATCAGATGCGATAGCTGTACCTGATAGTGCAAAAGTTTATGATCTTTCCGGAAAAACTATTATGCCTGGTATAGTTGATGTGCACGGACACCTTGGTACCAGTCCTGATGGCATCTCGCCGCAACAGGATTGGCGTTACTATGCCAACCTGGCCTATGGGGTAACTACGGCACATGATCCATCGAGCAACACAGAAATGGTTTTCAGCCAGTCGGAAATGCTAAAGGCAGGGAATATGGTTGGGCCGAGGATCTACTCTACCGGTACTATATTATATGGGGCCGATGGTGATTTTAAAGCAGTAATAAATAGCCTTGACGATGCTATTTCCAACATCCGCAGGCTAAAAGCGGTTGGCGCATTTTCGGTGAAAAGCTATAACCAACCCCGCCGCGAACAACGCCAGCAGGTAATTGAAGCGGCACGCCAACTGCAAATGGAAGTTGTACCTGAAGGCGGCTCTACTTTTTTTACTAATATGAACATGATACTGGATGGGCATACGGGTATTGAACATAATATACCGGTTTGGCCGGTTTATAAAGATGTAAAGACTTTATGGAACAGCAGCAAAACGGGATATACCCCAACCCTGATAGTATGTTATGGCACCCAGTTTGGCGAAAACTTTTGGTATGACCGCACCGAAGTTTGGAAAAACGATCATTTGCTAAGCTTTACGCCACAGGGAATTGTTGATGCCAGGTCAAGGCGCAGAAGTACTTCTGAATATGGCGACTATGGCCATATTGAAGTGTCTAAGTATGTGAAACAGATTGCAGATGGCGGCACTAAGGTAAACCTGGGCTCGCACGGACAGTTACAGGGCCTTGGCGCACATTGGGAGCTTTGGATGCTTACACAAGGCGGCATGACCCCAATGCAGGCCATACGCTGTGCTACTATGAATGGCGCCTCCTATTTGGGAATGGATAAAGAAATTGGCTCATTAGAGTTGGGCAAGCTTGCGGATATGATTGTTTTAAATGATAACCCGCTTGATGACATCCGTAACAGTGATAAAATTAAATATGTAATGGTGAATGGCCGCTTATACGATGCCGATTCTATGAATGAGATAGGCAACCGTGAGAAACCAAGATTACGTTTTTGGTGGCAGCTAAACCGTGGTGAAATATCAAACCTTCCTGTCGGAAATACAGAAACCTATCAGTTTACCACGCAGGACGGGGATTGATGTGCGGATTGAATTTAATGCGGAGTGCGGAATGGCTATTGCGGAATGTTTTAGTGAATAGTTAAAACAACAATAGCCATCTGCACAACATCTGTGTTATTTGCTCAATCAGCTAACATCAGTGATCAGTTTTTCAGACTACTTCATCAACCATTCATAAAACGCAGGAAAATCTCCATTCCATTGCTTTTCGTTATGGCTGGCGCCTTTTATAAGTACTATGGGGGCGTTACCTTCTTTTTTAACTTTGTTTTTTATTATATCAGCCATTTTTTTCATGTCGGTTACCATGTCTTCGCTTTCGGCATCACCGCAAACAAAGTAGAATCGAGAGGTGGCAGGTATTTTTTTTTGTTGGGCAAGCTGATAAATTTCAGGCGCTATCCAAAATGCCGGGGAAAATATACCCGCATTACCAAATACATCAGGATATTTTAATGCGGCATACATTGATATCAGCCCACCCATTGAGCTTCCTGCAATGGTTGTATTAACCGGGTCTGTTTTGGTACGGTAGTGACTGTCGATGTAGGGTTTAAGGGTCTTTACCATAAATTCAATATAATCATCTCCCCTGCCTTTTCCATATTTTGAGTTATAGGGATCATATTCGGTTATCCGGTAATCTCCTCCGTGATCAATACCCACAACAATACATTCTTTTTGCCCGGTAAGCTTATCCAATATTTCATCAATGCCCCACTCACCATAGCCTGATGTATAGCTGTCAAATAAATTTTGCCCGTCGTGCATATAAATTACCGGAAATTTTCTTTTTGAAGATTGATAATCCACAGGCAGATATATCCATACCCTCCGTTGCCTGTTAAGCTGTGGAATGTCAAATTTTTCGCTTATAATATGTACCTGGGCGCTTGCAGTATGCACTTTTTGTTCGGCAGCAAAATTATCCTGCCAACCTTCAACATTAATCATTATTGTGCTATCATTTAAAACGGTAAAGTTGCGGTTATCAACAGACTTGCCAAACTTGTTACACTCAACAGTTTGCCAACTCCCCCGGGTCACTTTAAAGTGGTAAATTCCCTTTGACAGATCTTTTAAAAGTCTATACTCACCTGTCTGGTCTGGCTGCAATTCCCAGGCTTTATCAGCAGGGTTCCAATTGTTAAAATCGCCGGCTAAAAAAAGGTGTTCACCAGGGGTTTTAAAGTGGGCGATATTATCCGTTTTAAAGGCTATTTTTTGCTGCCCAATTAACAAAAAACTTTGGCTCAAAAGCAAAAACGCGCAGAAAATTTTTTTTTTCTTCATTATTAAATGTATTTTAAACAGTTATTTTCCGGGAACGTTCCCGGAAAATGGTTACGTAAAAGTAAAATCATCAATTGTGTAATTTTTACACATTGAAAAAATTAAAAGTTCGTTTTTTGCAAAATTACAGGCAAAAGCTTGAATTTTTCTTTAAAAAAACATATCAATTTAATATTTCCTTAAAGTTAATTTCAGTCAATTAAGCCTCATTAAAATTATCTTTTATATAATATTTGCTTTTATTACTTCTAAGTGTAAATTAGTCACACGCTGTATCAGCAAAAATAACAAACCAATTGTACCCGGCATAAAAAGCCCTATTTTAATTTAAAAACTAAAAAGTATATGAGAAAAAATTACTCAAAAAAGTATGTACTCCTATGCGCATTTCTGATGATCTCGGTTATTGCATTTGCGCAAACAGGCGGCATAAAAGGTAAGGTGGTAGACGAAACCAATCTTCCCTTACCAGGATCAGCTGTTAGCATTGATGGCACCACCACAGGCGCAACCGCTGATGTTAATGGCAATTATACTATTACCGGCTTAAAACCTGGAAATTATTCAATCACAGCAAGATTTTTAGGTTATGTTGTCTTTCAAAAAACTGTAACAGTAGGAAATTCCGTAGTTACAGTTGATTTTGCTTTAAAACCGCAAAACACAAACTTGAACGAAGTGGTAGTTGTTGGATATGGCACCCAGAAAAGCAAAGACCTGACAGGATCAATTGCGACAGTTTCGTCAAAGGATTTTAACCAGGGAGCTATAACTACACCCGAGCAATTAATACAGGGCAAAGTAGCAGGTGTATCCATTATATCAAACAGCGGCGCGCCGGGAGCAGGAAGCACTATCCGTATTCGCGGCGGAGCTTCTCTATCAGGAAGCAATGATCCGCTTATTGTAGTTGATGGTGTGCCATTAAGCAATGACATGATTTCAGGCGCTGCCAACCCGCTTGATCTGATCAATCCAAATGATATTGAAAGCTTCTCCATATTAAAAGATGCCTCATCTGCGGCTATTTATGGTAACAGGGCATCAAATGGTGTAATATTGATCACTACTAAAAAAGGCAAGGCTGGTCCACCTGTTATTAATTTCAGCACACAGCTTTCTGTATCCAAACTTCCAAAAGAAGCCCCGGTACTTTCAGCAGATCAGTTTCGTGCGTACATAAATGCAAATGATACTACTTCTACAGGCAAATACAAAGGCCTGATGGGTAACGCCAGTACCGACTGGCAAAAGCAAATTTATCAGACTGCTATAAGTACTGATGATAATGTAAGTATCTCGGGTACTAAAGGTAATTTACCTTATCGTGTTTCCGTGGGCTATACTGATCAGAACGGTATATTGAAAACAACCTCGATGCAGAGATATACCGGCGCTATAAATCTTAGCCCAAGCTTGTTTACTGATCATTTAAAGATCAACTTCAATTTTAAAGGAGCTGAAGTTAAACAAAGATTTGCAGGTAATGGCGGTTCAATTACTGAAAATGGTATTATTGGATCTGCAGTAAACTTTAACCCTACTGTACCTGTTACATCGACCGACTCTAAATTTGCCCCTTATGGAGGATACTGGCAATGGACAGATGCAAATTCCATTCCAAGCGGACTTAAAGGACTGGCGCCAATTAACCCGGTATCCCTGCTTGACCAGAATAATAACAGAAGCACCGTATACAGAGCCATTGCAAGTTTGGCTTTAGATTATAAATTCCATTTCCTGCCCGACCTGCATGCTAATGTAAATTTATCTTATGATGGTGCAAAAGGCACAGGATCAGATATGATACCTACAAATGCAGCAAGCAGTTTTGATATTTTACAGGATGGCACCTACCATAGCGGTAACAACAGCAGGTACAAATCAACAAATGAAAACAAGCTTTTTGAAGGATTCTTTAGCTATTTTAAAGATATTAAAAGCATAAAGAGTCATTTTGATGCTGTAGCCGGTTATTCATGGCAGGATTTTAAAGATATCAGCTATAGCTATTTAAGCTATTTTGGTGATGGCACAGTTATTAACGGATCAAAATTCAATTACCCTTATACTATAAATGAATATCAGCTAACTTCTGTATATGGAAGGTTGAACTATAATTATGATCAGAAATATTATTTAACCGCTAGTTTGCGTAGTGATATTTCAACCCGTTTTGCCCCGGGTATCCGCACAGGTAATTTCCCTGCGGTTGCTTTGGCTTGGAAAATAAATAATGAAGATTTTCTTAAAGGTAACAATACCCTATCAACCCTTAAATTACGCCTTGAATATGGCCAGACTGGTAACCAGGAAGGTATTGGAGACTATGAATATTTGTCAAGTTACAGTTTAAGTAATAACACTGCACAATATCAGTTAGGAAACCAGTTTTATCAGTTATACCGCCCAGGTGCTTATTATTTTGGCAGAACATGGGAAAGAACTGCAACAAGCAATGCAGGTTTTGATTATGGTTTTTTAAATGATCGTATTACTGGTTCGATAGATTATTATTACAGAAAGACAAGCAAGCTGTTAGCACAAATCAATCAACCTGCGGGAACTAATTTCTCAAATTCAATTGTAGGTAATGTTGGTGATATGACCGATCAGGGTGTCGAGTTTAACATAACCGGAAAGCTAATTGACAAACAGAACATTGGATGGACAGCGGGCTTTAATGCTACTTTTAACAAAAATAAAATAACAAATTTAACTGCTATTCCAAGCCCTGATTTCCCTGGTCTTCAGGTTGGCGGTATAGCTGGTGGCACTGGTAATTTTATAGAAATAAACCAGCCAGGATATGCCCGCAATACTTTTTACGATTATCAGCAGGTTTATGGTGCTAACGGTAAACCGATTGACGGTGTATTTGTTGACCAAAACGGCGATGGTATAATAAATGATAAAGACAGACTCCATGACCACAGCCCTGAACCTAAAGCATACCTTGGCTTAAATTCTGATTTCAGGTATCAAAAATGGAATATTGGCTTTGTTGCCCGTGCCAGCCTTGGTAACTACGCTTATAATAACGTAGCTTCTTCTACAGGTGTACAACGTAACTTTATAAACCCGATTGGGATAATCAATAACGGTTCGAATAGTGTATTAACAAGCGGGCTTACCGGAAATAGTGATAAAGATGTATTATCAGATTATTATGTTCAAAATGCTTCTTTCCTTCGTATGGATAACGTGCACGTTGGCTATAACTTCGGTAAAGTATTTAACGGTGCAGGTGATTTAAAAGTAAGTGCAAACGTTCAGAATGTATTTATCATTACTCAGTACAAAGGTATAGACCCTGAAATATCAGGCAACGGATTGGATAATAATTTTTATCCACGCCCAAGGACATATGTGTTAGGCTTAAACCTGGCAGTAAAGTAATTTGAAATTGATATTGTAAAAGAAATTAATATGAAAAGAAATTCAATTAAAATTTTATTAATCACCTGCATTATTTCCAGCGGATTAATATCGTGCAACAAGAATAAAATTCTTGCACCCAACTACCAGGTAACTGGCGGGCAGGTATACAGCGACCCTGCCAGTTACAAAGAGTCGTTAGCTAAAGTTTACGGAAGCTATGCTTTAACAGGCAACCAGGGCCCTGCCGGCCAGGGAGACGTTCAGGGAATTGATGAAGGTACATCTGATTTTTTCAGGTTGCTTTGGTACGCTCAGGAACTGCCTACTGACGAAGCAGTAATAGCTTGGGGAGACCCCGGTGTTCCCGATTTTCACGCAATGAACTGGTCTTCAAATAATGTGATCCTTACTGGTTTATATTACCGCTCAATGTACCAGATCACATTATGTAATGATTTTATCCGTCAGTCAACCGATGCGGAAATATCAAAACGTGGTTTTAGCGGCGCTGATGCAACAAATATTCGCCATTACAGTGCCGAAGCTCGTTTTTTACGCGCTTATCAGTATTCAGTTTTAATGGATTTATTTGCAAAACCTCCGTTTGTAACAGATGCTAATGCAGTTGGCTCTATAGTTCCACCACAAACAGATCGTAAATCATTATTTGCTTATATTGAAAGTGAACTTAAAGCTATTGACCCTTTACTGGTAGCTCCTAAGCAAAATGAATATGGTCGTGCAGATCAGGCAGCGGCCTGGGCCCTATTGGCACGTATCTATTTAAATGCAAATGTATACACCGGTGCCGACAGATATACTGATGCTATTACTTACTCTAAAAAAGTTATTGGTGCAGGTTATTCATTGATAAGCAAATATGATAACCTGATGTTGGCAGACAACAATCTTAACACTAACGAGTTTATCCTGACCATTAATTACGATGGTGCAAAAACACAGGGCTACGGAGGTACAACTTTCTTAACACACGCTGCCTGCGGCGGTTCAATACCTACTTCACTTTTTGGTGTTGATAGCCAATGGTCTGGTATCAGAACTACCAGCAGCCTTGTTAGCCTTTTCCCGGCTAATACTTCAACTGATTTCCCTAACAATGGCAACCCTGATACAAGGGCAGAATTCTGGACAAAAGGGCAAAATGAGAATATAAATGATATAACCTCATTTACAGACGGGATTGCGGTTACCAAATTCAGGAATATTAAATCTGATGGCGGCGCACCTTCAACAACAAGCTTTTCAGATGTTGATATGCCAATATTCCGTTTAGCTGAGCAATATCTTATTTATGCTGAGTCTGTTTTAAGGAATGGTACAGGTGGCGATAAAGCTACTGCATTAACTTACATTAACAACTTACGCACACGGGCTTATAGCAATACTGCAGCTGGTAATATTACAGACAGTCAGTTAACCTTGCAATTCATCCTTGATGAAAGGGCCCGTGAATTATTCTGGGAAGGTTTCAGACGTACAGACCTTATCCGTTACGGTTTATTTACAACAGCTACTTATATGTGGCCGTTTAAAGGCGGGGTTAAAAATGGTGCAAGTGTTGCCGATTTCCGCAACCTGTACCCAATTCCGGATCAGGACCGTGCTACTAATCCGAACTTAAAACAAAACACTGGTTACTAAGTAAAAAACAACTTAAAAATATATAAATCAGACCCTTAACTATTAAGTGTGTTAAATTTAAAAAACATTAAAATGAAAACAGTTTTAACAAAATTCCTGGCATTTAGCAGCTTAGCGCTGCTAATGCTGGCATCCTGTAAAAAGGATGAAACGAAAGTTGTGGCTACAAATGGTACTCCAGGCGCCTTAACAGCTTCGGCAACCACTATTGTTTTAAGCAGCGCAACATCTGCTGATAATGCAGTATCTTTTAGTTACACTCCCAGCACTTACGGGTTTAAGGCAGCGGTAACTTATACATTGCAAATTGGTATTAAAGGAAATAATTTTGCGAATAGTAAGGATATTGGATTAACCGCTTCTTCAAAAGCTTACACAGGATTAGATTTAAACACGATGCTGCTTTCAATGGGGTTGATCCCAAATAATGCATCACAGCTTGAAACCCGTATCAAATCTGAGTTGGCTACTGGTGTTCAAACAACTTATTCAAATGTTGTTACATTAACAGTAACCCCTTATTTCGATATCCCTGTATTCCCATCACTTTGGGTTCCGGGTGCTTATCAAACCCCTGCTCCAAATTGGAATCCTCCAACTGCTGAAAGGATATCATCTGCAAGTGGTAACAAGGTTTATGAAGGCTATGTAAACTATACTGATCCTGCTTCATTAGAGTTCAAATACACAAGCGATCCTGACTGGAACCATACTAACTATGGAGATGGCGGCGGCGGTGCATTAAGTACTTCCGGCGGTGCTGGTAACTTAAAAGTTCCTTCACCAGGGTACTATTTATTAAAAGCTGATTTAAATGGAAGCACATGGTCGGCAACTGCAACCACATGGGGTATAATAGGCGATGCTACACCTAACGGTTGGGGCAGCAGCACCCCGCTTACCTATAATGCAACTACTAAAACCTGGGGCGGAATTGTGCATTTAACTGCAGCAGCCCCGGGCGCAGCAGGTACTGCCTGCAAGTTTAGAGCCAATGATGCCTGGGATATCAATTTAGGCGATAACAAACCCGCAAATGGTGTGCTAAAATATGGTGGTGAAAATATTCCTGTTACTGTAACAGGCGATTATAAAGTAACCCTTGACTTAAGTCACCCTGCTTATTATTTCTATAGTATTATAAAGCAATAAAATAGAGTTGATTGGATTGATTGAAAGGCCCGTATGGTTAAAACCAGCGGGCTTTTTTATGTAAAAGAGTTAAAGGGTATCGGCAGATTTGATCAGTTTGCAAAGCAGGGCCATTTTTATTCTTCCATAAATCAGCAGTTGAAAATCATCATAAGCATTTTCCAGTTCTTCAGGATCAAATTGCTCTGCTACTTTTCCCATCAGCTCCCCGATGGTCATAGTTCTTTTTAGGAGCTTGAGTATGTACCTATCCAGCTCATCGATACTTGCTACCGAATAGCGCTGCGCATTACATTCAGGAACAATGGCAAAATAATTTTTTAATTGATATGGCACTTGCAGTTTTTGGAACTTCTTTTTCAGCGGCAATTCCTGCTCGTCCAATATACTCCAGTTATACTTTGAACTAATGATTTCAAATTTTGAAACAACTAATTTCTTTTCAGTGATTTTATCTTTATTGCCAAAAATAAATTCAAGATAATTTGCGCCGAGCACGTCTCTTTGATATAAGTAATCCTTATTAATCAGTAAAAATTTCGAGTTACAGATCCCCCCTATTTCTTCTTCAAACCTGGTGACATCTTTTTTTAACCGTTTTTCAATTACTTTCGGAATGTTCAGCTCATTTTCGCCATTCAGGAAATCGTCAACCACCCTCCTTCTCCAGTTAACAGCTATGTGATTTATTTCAGCGTCTGAATCAACCTGTTGCAGGTCCGGTTGCTTCAGAAAATGATATCTGCTTAATAAGTCATATTCAGTTTTTGATGGCAGGTGTGAATAATGATCTTGTTCAAGCTTAATGTTATTATCATAACACAATTGTATGATGCGATAATAATACTCCGGAAAATCATGACGGAGGCGGCTTGCCATGTCGGCACAGATTTGCTTATGTCTTTTAAATGTTCCTAATAAGTGCAGGTAATCCCGTTCATAAGGCACTTCGCAAAAATTGCCAAAGCCACTATAGCCATAATCTTCATAAATTTTATCGAAGAGTACAGAAATCTTCTTCTCCTGATGTTTTGACAAGCAATAAAAAAGATACTGTTCAAAAAAGATATTAAAGTCCGAAACGTTTATTTTATGTAGCTGGTTGGTGTTCTTTTCTATAAAATAAAAAGCCTTTGAAGTGTATTCTTTAAAAAAAGCAATATCGCTTCCGCCAAAAATACCGGCATTGTAGGCCTCAATATTCCCCTGCTTTTTTCTTTCCGCAATTATTTCCTCAGGAAAGTATGTTAATTCATTCTCCAGCGAACGCATAATATTTTCATAATATCCGGTGGCTGTTTCTTTGTTTTGTGTTATAAGTCCCTGACTTAAAAGTTCATCATCAAATCTTTTCCAGATAAAAACATCACCGTCAATATGCAGGAATGGCTCTTCTTGCTCGGAGTATACTTGTATTTTGGGTATTGCCCATAAATCGGGATGGTAGTTATTAATTTTATCAAGGCTACATACTACATTAGTATACGGGAGCTGTAATTTATCAATTAATATCCGTGCAGAAACTGAATCTGTGTATAGGGTTAACTCGTCGTGAAATTTTCTTAATTGCAGGCTGCTTAAGGCCCAGCCCATCAAATGATATTCAGGTGCGAGCCAGCCAGCGTTGGACGATAAAAAACTTTTTTGATTACGGGACCAACAACTTTGGACAATTTGCATTAAGCGACAAATTTAAAATTGTCAGATAGCACACCACCCTTAAATAAGGTATGGTGTGCTATTTTAACATGATAAGTTTTAATGATTTTATGCTGGATAGATACCTGGTATTGAATTCTACTAAAAATCCAGGCCATTATTAATAAATTAGCAATCTTGTGCAGGTGGGTTTGGAGTATATCCAATTAATGTACAAGTTGTACCAGCGCCATATCTCGGACCCGGACCACAGCACCAGGCAGTTGTCCACGGAGAATATCCGGGGGCTGAACAAGAGTAAACCGGGGTACCCGAAGGGCAGCTAAAACCACCACCGCCACCACCGCTACCGCCTCTGATCTGTTTCATCTCATCTCTACGCAGCATTTCTTTTAACCGGGTAAATTTTGCAGGATTTGTTTTCATATGATTTTGATTTTAAGTTTAAAGGTTAAGTAAATATATAAACTTTTATCAATTTTCAAAAGAAAACGCAATATAATTTTAACCCTGGTTTAGGGTAATTTAACAGCTTAGAAAATCGGTGATTTTAATTGCGTAGCAATCCGTTGTTGCCACAAGCTATTACCTATCTGTTCTTTATATCAACATATTCCCTGTTCACAGCACCAACATAAATCTGACGCGGGCGACCAATAGGTTCTTTATTTTCCTTCATTTCTTTCCACTGGGCAATCCATCCTGGCAGGCGGCCAAGTGCAAATAATACAGTAAACATATCTGTTGGGAAACCAAGTGCCCGGTAAATAATGCCCGAGTAAAAATCAACGTTAGGATAAAGCTTACGCTCAACGAAGTATGGATCTTTTAAGGCAACTTCTTCCAGTTTTTTAGCAATCTCAAGCACTTCATCATTAATGCCCAATTTTTCTAAAATATCATCGCATGCTTTTTTAATGATCTTTGCACGCGGATCGAAGTTTTTGTATACGCGATGCCCGAATCCCATTAAGCGGAAAGGGTCGTTTTTATCTTTAGCTTTAGCTATCCATTTGTCGGTATCTCCGCCATCGGCTTTTATTTTCTCAAGCATTTCAATTACAGCCTGGTTTGCTCCGCCATGAAGCGGGCCCCATAAAGCCGAGATGCCTGCAGATACCGAAGCATAAATATTCGACTCGGACGAGCCTACAATACGTACAGTTGAGGTAGAGCAGTTTTGTTCGTGATCGGCATGTAATATAAGCAATGTGTTCATTGCACTTACAATTACGGGATCTATTTCAATATCTTCTGTACGTTGCCCAAAGGTCATGTGCAGAAAATTGGTTACATAATCATATTTATTTTGAGGGTAGATAACAGGATGTCCTAATGATTTTTTATAGATCCATGAAACAACCGTAGCCATTTTGGCAAGCATCTTAATAATGCTTAAATGAAGTTCTTCCTCTGTTTGTAATGACTTTAACGATTCTGGATAAAACGCCGATAAGGCACAAACCAATGAAGATAATTGACCCATTGGGTGAGATTTTGATGGAAAGCCATCAAAAAACTTTTTCATATCCTCATGTACCAATGTGTGCCTGCTTATTTCATATTGAAAATTGCTTAGCTCCTTTTCACTTGGTAATTCCCCATGTATCAGCAAATAGGCGACCTCAATAAAGCTTGATTTTTCTGCAAGCTGTTCTATAGGGTAACCGCGGTATTTAAGTATCCCCAACTCTCCATCTAAAAAAGTAATAGCGCTTTTTGTTGCGCCGGTATTTTTATAGCCAATATCGAGTGTTACATACCCGCTTAAGTCCCTTAGTTTCGAAATATCAATAGCTTTTTCACCCTCGGTACCTTCAATTACGGGAAGATCATAAGTTTTATCGCCAATCTTTAATTGTGCTGTCTCGGACATAGGAAAATATTTTATTTGCAACAAATGTAACGAAATCTGCGTATTAATAGCCCTTAAGGTGATTGACAATTTGTAAAAATTTTATAGAATATTTTTTTGATCTGATACAATTTTTGATACAATTCACTAAAACTCACTAAAAAAATCCTGGTATGTCCTTTAGAAGCAGGCTGCTATCATTTATACAGAACGATAATACCATATACCAGTTATTACTGATCGGTTTATTCATTGCAAGTCCTTCTCTCCATTATCTGTGTTTTTACAATTCTTTCGATCCGCTGTGGCTCCGTTTAATTAACAGTGCCCTTTGTTTAATTGCATTCGTCTTTTCGTTCTATCCTTATAAATCCTTCAGCAATGCAAGTAAATACCTTACTGTTCTCGCTTTTTTAGTTATTAATAACGGCATTTTATTAAGTAAAAATGGCTTCGAACATGTGTATTTATTTAGTTCAATAACCGTATTTATAGCATTAACCCTGGTTTGTAAAAAAAGGTGGGAGTTTATTTCACTCTGTCTGCTTAACTTATTAGCTACTGTTGTAGCTTACATTACAGCACCGCAGTTATACATATCCATAACCGTATTAGGGATTTTGTTGCTGACTTTTACATTTATTGCTTATATATCATTCCTGGTGATGATGGCTTACGATATAAGGTTTAAAAAAGCAGTAAGCAATGTGGTGGATCTTAACAAAAGCCTTATAGTTAATGATGAAATGCTGCGCCAAAACAGCAAAAAAATGGATGCCCTTATCAATTCGTTAAATGATATAATTTTTGAATTTGATGAGAACAAAGTTTGCCTTAATACATGGTTCAGTAGAATAGAGGGCAGAGTAATTGATCCGGAAGTATGCCTGGGCAAAACACTTGTTGAGGTTTTAGGTCCAGAAAAAGCTAAAAAGTTTGATGACGCTTTAGATCATGTAATAAAACATCGTGAGGCAGTTTCCATAACTTATCCTTCTGACTTTGGAACGGGAAGTTGGTTTGTAGCTAAACTTGCCCCGGTATATGATCGTTATGGGAACTATACTTCACGTATATCAGCATCAGTAAGTGATATATCCGAACAAAAAAAATATGCAGATGCCCTGAAACAAAATGAAGCTTTATTGCTTGAAGCACAAGCTATTGCAAAAACAGGCAACTGGTGGTACGATCATAACACAAAGGAAACTTATTGGTCCCAGAGTTTATATGCCATTTTAGAAATTGAAAATATTCCTAAAGGTGTAGATAAGTTTGACTACTATTTAAGTATGGTCCACCCTGATGACCGGGAAAATGCCTTTAATTATTTTACAAATGTTGATAAAGCAGTTAAGGACCAGTTTGAACATAAGTTAATTACCCCAAACGGCAATTTAAAGTATTTTAAAGCCTTAAAAGGCGAGCTTATAACTGATGGTGAAGGAAATAGTAAACGAAGCTTTGGAGTATTACAGGATATTACTGAAACCAAACTTTCGGAAAAAATAATAAAAGTTAGCCAGGCCGAATTGCTGGAAGCACAGATTATTGCCAAAATAGGAAACTGGAAATGGGACATCACCATGAATAAATTGTCATGGTCCGACGAAATAAACAACATTTTTGAGATCGATAAAAAAATCAATGCCGAAAATAGCTTTATCAAAATATTAGTAAAATACTGCCATCCAAATGACAGGGACATACTGAAACAACACCTGAAAGATATATCAAACATCACTAATACTTCATACGAATATCGGATCATTACGCCAAACGGAAATGTTAAGTATCTGAGTATTATAGTAGGTAAGTTATTAAAACGCGATGATGGCAGCGTACGTAAGGTTATTGGCACCATACAGGATATCACTGACCGTAAACAGGCAGAAATTGATTATCAGCGAACAGAAAGCAAGTATAAGCTTGTTTTGGAAACCATTAAATTGCCAGCCATATCAGTAGATAAAAAGGGAAATCTTATTTTTTGCAACAGGCATATGGCCGATATGCTTGGTTACAGTCAGAATGAAATATTAGGTTTAAACTGGTTAGAGAAATTTGTCCCTGAAAATTTCAGGAATGATCTGTACAAGTGGTTTATCAATGGTTCCTTTGAAGCACAGTTCACCAGCCCTGTAATATGCCGTAATGGCGATGAACGTATAATAAGCTGGCAAAATACCGTTAGCTATGACGAAAATGGCCTGATAGAAGAAGTTACCGGCATCGGTGAAGATATTACTGATAGGCAAAAAGCAACGCAGGCATTAATTTCGGCAAAAGAACAGGCTGAAAAATCTTCGCATTTTAAATCGGAATTCTTATCTATCATGAGTCATGAGATCAGGACACCGATGAACGCAGTGATCGGCACTACTAATCTGCTATTAAGCGAAGACCCTAAACCCGATCAGCTTGAGTACTTAAACATTCTCAAATTTTCAGGCGAAAACCTGCTCGCCATTATCAATGATATTTTAGATTATAACAAAATTGAGGCCGGAAAATTGGAGCTTAATGCATTGCCATTCAACATTTTCAATCTTGCACAAAAAATCAAACAATCATTCTATGCCAGGGCCGTTGAAAAAGATCTTGAAATTGATTTAAATATTGATGCTTCCATTCCTGAATATTTAACAGGAGACCAGGTAAGGCTTGGCCAGGTATTGAACAACCTACTAAGCAATGCCATTAAATTTACACATACCGGAAAAGTAAGCATTAAAATAAACAAGGAAAATGCAGATACAAACCAGGCTACCATTAAATTTACCATTACCGATACAGGGATAGGCATAGCTTCTGAAAACCTCAAGCTTATTTTTGATCCGTTTATGCAGGAATCACAAACCCATGATAATGATTATGGCGGCACAGGCTTAGGGCTTGCTATTACAAAACGCCTGATAGAACTTCATCAGAGTAATATTTCTGTAATGAGTGAACCAGGAAAAGGCACACAATTTACATTCTCAATTACATTTAATATAGCGCAGCAGACGCAAACAAATGACAATGCCCCCCTATCAGCCACAACGATAAGCCCTTCGCGTAATTTACAGGGAATGAGAGTATTGGTTGTAGATGATAATAAAATGAATTTAATGATAGCCTCAAAATTCCTGAAAAAGTGGAATGTTGAAGTTGATGAGGCTATAAGCGGAGAGCTTGCCATTGAAATGGTTAAAAGCAACAGCTATGATTTAATTATAATGGACTTGCAGATGCCTGTAATGGATGGCTTTGAAACCACCATTATAATAAAAAAGACCCATCCGTTTATACCCATTATAGCGCTTACGGCTGATGCCATGCCTGAAACGCACAATAAGGCCCTGACTGCAGGAATGTGTAATTACTTAACCAAACCATTTGTGCCAGATACCTTGTTTGATAAGGTGGCAAGGTATTATACCCCTGTTGAGGTAATTAGATAAGGTAAACGATGTTAGAAAGCTTATTTTTTGTTGAGCTTGGCTAAGTATTTATTTTTCAATTCATCTAATGCTGCATCATATCCTTTTTGATCAATAAACGCCTCTGGCCGATAATTGTCACTGGGCTTATGTTTTTGATGAAGGTTAAACTGGCTTGCATGTGAGGAAAGCCAGATATCAAACTTCAGTTTTTTCATTTCATTAAATGTATAAGCATAATCTTCCGTCAGATTAGGATAAGTGGGCATACCCGGTTTAGCTTCATCCAGGATAGATGGCATGTTTGCTATTAATACACGGTACGAACGGTTTTGATCCTTAACATTAAACAGAAAACTACACGCACCTTTTGTATGCCCCGGATGATGAAGCACAGTGATCTGCATATCACCTAATTTAACTATATCACGGTCGTGTAGTAACCTATCAGCTTTAACAGGTTCAAATGAGCTGCCTTTCCCACCAAATAAATAGTCTGAATTTCCGCCATCAGCTAATACCTGTGCATCTTTTTCATCAATCATCATTTTGGCGCCTGTAATTTTCTTTACTTCGGCCATT
>JABDFZ010000025.1:0-368 GCA_013286325.1 Bacteroidota bacterium
AGATCACAACTTAAGCGTTTCGGGTACTGCTAATAATATGCCTTACCGGGTGTCATTAGGTTATAATAATTCCGACGGGATATTAAAAACCTACAATTTTCAGCGCACTACAGCAGCTATTGGTTTAGATCCCAGCTTTCTTAAGCATTCGCTTAATGTGCATATCAACATAAAGGGGCTATATAATACCAACAACTTTGCCGACCAATCAGCCATAGGCAGCGCTGTTAATTACGACCCTACACAGCCAGTTACCAATGGCAATACACGGTGGAGAGGTTATACTACCTGGACCACAAATGGCAATACAGATGTTAACGGCCCGGCAGTGGCCCTGGCAACTGCAAACCCGGTAGCAAGGCTTAACG
>JABDFZ010000025.1:378-33939 GCA_013286325.1 Bacteroidota bacterium
GTGTAAACATCGACTTCTTTGGGAATTACAGATTCAGACCCGGTTGCAAGGCTTAACGAAACAAATAATGTATCTACTTCAAGGGGTAGTATTGGTAACGCGCAGTTCGACTATAAAATGCCGTTTTTGCCTGATCTGCGTGCAAACCTTAACCTTGGGTACGATTATTCGACAGCCTTCGGCCGTAATAATGTCAGGGATAGTACCGGATGGATAACCACCCCGGTAGCATCAGGCGGCAGAACAGAATTCTATAATACAGTTCATCGCAACACGCTTAGTGAATTTTACCTGAATTATAAAAGAAACTTTAAAAGTATTGCAAGTATAGTTGATGTAACAGGCGGTTATTCATACTCGCATTTCTATACAGAAGGGAATGATGTAGCTTATGACTACAGGCAAACTACACTCAACTTTATGTCTCCTTACAAAACGGAATATAACCTGGTTTCATTCTTTGGCAGGGCGAATTATACCTTCCAGGATAAATACGAACTAACTTTTACGATAAGGGATGATGGCACTTCAAAATTCTCACCAAAAAACCGTTTCGGTGTATTCCCGGCAGGTGCATTTTCATGGAGGATAATAGATGAAGACTTTTTAAAAGGCAGCAAAACTTTTTCCGATCTGAAACTACGCATAGGTTATGGCACAACAGGCCAGCAGGACTTGCTGGATAATGACAACTATCCATACCAGGCACGCTTTAGCCAAAGTAACGCTTCGGCAAGGTACCAGTTGGGCGATGAATTTTATTACACTCAACGCCCCGAAGGTTACGATGCCGGTATCAAATGGGAATCGACCACTACCAGCAACATCGGGCTTGATTTTGGCTTCTTTAATAACAGGCTGACAGGTAGCATTGATGCTTATTACAAAAAAAACCTCTAATCTGCTTATTGTAACTAACGTACCGGTACTGAGCAATTTCTCATCAACACTATTACAGAATGTTGCAGATATGACCAACAAAGGTGCTGAGTTAGGTTTAAATGCCGTTGCCATATCAACCAAAGATGTAAACTGGCAAATAGGTTACAACATATCATACAATAAAAACACGGTTACCAAGCTTAATAACGCTAATAACAACCCCGACTTTATTCAAACAAACCCAAACTCTGGCATAGCCGGGACTACGTCAGGGTTGATTCAGGCAAATAAAGTTGGTTACCCGCTTAACTCGTTCTATGTTTTCCAGCAGATCTATGATGCCAACGGAAAACCAATTGAAGATGGTTATGTAGACAGAAATCACGACGGCCAGATAAACAGCGCAGATCAATACCTGTATAAAAAACCCGACCCTACTGTTTTAATGGGTATCAGTTCGAGTGTAAGGTATAAAAGAATCGATTTCAGCTTTTCAGGAAGGGTAAGCCTGGGCAATTACAATTATAACAACGTAGCATCCGGAAGTACTTACCGTGGGCTGTATTCATCGCTGGGTTACCTGTCTAACCAGACAAAAGCGGCTAATGATACCAAATTTACAAACGCTCTGCAAACCAACCTGTCTGATTATTACATCCAAAATGCATCGTTTTTCAGGATGGATAACATGACTGTGGGTTACACTTTCCCAACGTTCTCAAACAATAAATATAAGTTGCGTGTAAGCGCTGGTGTTCAAAATGTATTTGTAATAACCAGCTACAAAGGATTGGATCCTGAGATCAGCGGTGGGCTCGATAATAACTTCTTCCCGCGTGCACGCATTTATCAACTTGGTTTAAACTGTAATTTTCAATAATAGAGATAATGAAATTATTTAAAGTATTAACTATTTGGGGGCTCATGATAGTCATGTTTGTTACCTCATGTACAAAAAAGCTGGATACCAAGCCAATAGACCCGTTGGTAACCACCTCGGCAACATTATTTGACAATCCGGCTGCTTACAAACAATTTTTGGCAAAGTTATATGGATCATTAGCATTGTCAGGGCAAAAAGGTCAGTTCGGTGCACCTGAAATTCAGGCATCTGACGAGGGAACCACCTGCTTTTTACGTGAATATTGGGCGGCAGAAGAGGTAACTACCGACGAATGCCTAAACGCATGGGGCGATGGTGGCCTGGTTGAATATCACGGTGGCATCTGGTCTGATAATAACCTGTATGTGCAATTGATGTACGAAAGGTTGTTCATCAATATAGCTTACACCAATGAATACATCAGGGATGTGAATGCAAAACTGGGTGGTCTTACCGGATCGTTAAAAAATGATGCAACACAATACGTAGCCGAAGCGCGCTTTTTAAGGGCGTACTTTTACTACTGCGCTATGGATATGTATGGCAATTGCCCTTTTGCAACAGAGGCCGATCTGCCGGGTACATTTATACCAAAGCAAATAGCCAGGGCTGATCTGTTTAAATATATCGAATCGGAATTAATTGCAATTCAGCCAACACTTGCAGATGCAGGTGCAAATGAATATGCAAGAGCCGATAAAGCTGCAGATTGGGCGCTTCTAAGCAGGTTGTACCTCAACGCAAAAGTATTTACCGGAACTGATAGATCTACTGATTGTATTACTTATTGCAATAAGGTAATCAGCTCAGGCAAATACGCGCTGCACAACAACTACCGCAATTTATTTTTAGCAGATAACAACAGCTATCGCGATGAGATCATTATGCCAATTGCAGAAGATGGTGTAAACACCCAAAGCTACGGCGACATGACCTTTGTTATCCATGCAGCAGTAGGCGGCTCGGAAGATGCAGCCAACGAGTTTGGTATTGCATCGGGCGGATGGGCAGGTAACAGGCCGACAAACACGTTTGTAAACAAGTTTGCCGACCCTTCGGGCAATACTGATAAAAGGGCAATATTTTATACCTCAGGGCAAACAATACCTATTACTAACCCAACCGTATTTACACAGGGTTATTTGAGTGCAAAATTCAAAAACGTTACTTCAACAGGTGCAAGGGGTTCGAACGATACATTCGTTGATACTGACTTCCCGCTGTTCAGGTTCGCTGAGATTTACCTCAACTACGCTGAAGCCGTTTTACGCGGAGGATCGGGTGGTGACAGAGGAACTGCATTAAGTTATATAAATAAGATAAGAGACAGGGCGTATGGTAATGCTTCGGGCGAGATCACTGACGGACAGCTTACATTACCATTTATGATTGACGAGCGCGGCCGGGAACTTTACTGGGAAGCTTTCAGAAGGACAGACCTTATCAGGTTTGGTTTATTCACAGGCGGATCGTACTTGTGGGATTTTAAAGGCAATGTACCGAATGGTGCCGCTACCGATGAACATTTAAACGTGTTCCCAATCCCGGCATCCGACAGATTATTGAACAGTAACTTAAAACAAAATCCAGGTTATTAAACTCAACATCATGAAAAAAACATTTTTTATAATAATGGCGCTGGCTTTTGGCATGTTCTCGGCATGTAAAAAGGATCCGAAGGTAATGGTTAGCTCAAATATAGCTGCGCCGGTATTGGTAAACCCTGCTGACGGTACATCAATAGCTGTAACGCCTGCAGATTCATCACAGATAGTAAGCGCAATATGGCATAAAGCTAATTATGGTGTTGATGCTGTAGTAAATTACTTTGTAGAGGTTGCTGTGGCTGGTAACAATTTTGCAGGCCACATAGTAATTGGCAGCACTGTTAAAGATACCCTGTCAATGACTTATGGCGCATTAAATAGCAAATTATTGGCTGGCTTAAATTTGCCTGCAAACGCAGCATCCTCAATAGAGGTGCGTACCGGCGCGGCTATTTATGGCAAGGATTCGGTTTATTCTAAACCAATAAAACTAACCTTTACTACGTTTAAAGAATTGGCTCCCGAAAAGCTCTGGCTGCCCGGCTCGTACGAAGGATATAACCCTGCGGCTGCACCAACCATACCTTCGGTTACTACTTTCACTTACGAAGGCTATGCTTATTTCAATGCATCTGGAAACTTCAAATTCACTTCCGCACCCGATTATGGACACGTTAATTACGGTGATGCAGGCGGTGGAAAGTTAACAACAGATGGTTTGGCAGGAGGGATAGGATATGATGCCGCAGGTGTTTATAAGCTGAATGCAGATATCAAGAATTTAACTTATACGGCTGTATTGATAAAAACATTCGGCATAATTGGTACAGCTACCCCGCACGCATGGGATTCCTCAACAGCTATGACCTATGATGCGGTTAAAAATCTGTATAACGTTAAGGTTGACCTGGTACCGGGAGCCCTTAAATTCCGCGCTAATGATGCCTGGGATATTAACTACGGCCCGGCAGATGCCAATGCCTTATCGGGCAAACTGATCTTTAACGATCCGGGTGCAATTACCATTGTTAATGCAGGTAATTATACCGTAACACTGGACATGAGCCAATCCACCCAAAAGGCTTACGTTTATACTATAGTGAAAAATTAATATTATAAAAGAGCCGTTAACAGCCACAAGCTGCTAACGGTTCTTTATTTACGCCTCTAAATGAAAAAAATATATTTTGGTTTTATCCTGGTTGTTTCTCTGTTTAGCATGAATGCCGCTTACTGTCAAAGCCCTGTAACTAATATAGGATCGGTAACGGCTGTTAAGGTTGATAAGCAAACCATCAGTATAAAAACTACAAATGCTAATGCCGAAATAACTGTTTATAGCCCATCCATCATCAGGGTGCGTATAGATAACAAGCCATTTAAGCCCGATTTTAGCTATGCTGTGGTTGGCAAGGTAACCGATACAAAAGTTGATATCACCCAAAATGATACGGAGATCAATTTGGTTACTGATTCGGTTAAGGCCGTTATTCAAAAGAAACCTTTCTCCATTGCTTTTTATACTACCGATGGTAAAGTGATTAATGAAGATGAACACGGCCTAACCACAAGCTGGGTTGAAAAATCAGTGACCACCTATAAAAAAATGCAGGATGATGAGCACTTTATCGGCCTTGGTGAAAAAACAGGCAATCTCGACCGCAAAGGCAATGGATACACAAACTGGAACTCGGATGTATACGGCTATAGCATCAATATGGATCCGCTTTATTCAACAATTCCGTTTTATATTGGTATCCACCATGGATTAAACTATGGCATTTTTTTAGATAACACTTACCAGTCCGACTTTAACTTCGGGGCAAGTAACGATCGTTTTTCATCATTCGGCGCCCGTGGCGGAGAGATGAACTATTATTTTATCTACCATAAAACTGTGGCTGGTATTTTATCATCATACACATGGTTAACTGGCCGCATGCCTTTGCCGCCAATATGGTCGCTTGGCTATCAGCAAAACAGGTACAGCTATTACCCCGAAGCCGAAGTGATGCGCATAGCCAACACCCTGCGAGAAAAACGCATCCCTGCCGATGGCATTACGCTTGATATACATTACATGGATAAATACCAGCTTTTTACCTGGAACAAAAGCCGTTTCCCCGAACCTGCTAAAATGAATGCAGAGCTGAACAAGCTTGGTTTTAAAACAACAGTAATAGTCGATCCGGGGATAAAAATTGAAAAAGGCGCCAAAGCTTATGAAGATGGCTTACAAAAGGATATCTACATAAAATATCCCGATGGACAACCATATACCGGGCAGGTGTGGCCTGGTTGGTGTAATTTTACAGATTTTACCAATCCAAAAGGCAGGGAATGGTGGCGCAACCAGGTAAAGTTTTTTGCAGAATCGGGCGTAAGCGGAATTTGGAATGATATGAATGAAATTTCGACCTGGGGCCAAAAAATGCCGGATAATGTGCTGTTTAATTATGATGGCGATTTAACCACGCATTTGCTGGCGCACAATGTTTATGGTATGCAAATGGCACGTTCGAGCTATGAAGGTGCTTTACAGAACTTCAAAGAACGCCCTTTTATTTTATCTAGATCAGGTTATGCGGGTTTACAGCGGTACTCTGCTTTATGGACAGGCGATAACCGTGCCGAAGATGACCACATGCTTCAAGGTGTAAGGTTATTAAACAGTTTGGGCTTAAGTGGAATATCATTTACAGGCATGGATATCGGTGGCTTTACAGGTAACCCATCCACTCCTTTATATACCCGCTGGATTCAACTTGGCGCTTTTATTCCTTATTTCAGGAATCATACCGCACTGAACAGCAGATCGGCAGAGCCGTGGACATTTGGTGAAGATGTGCTCGATATTGCCCGCAGGTATATCAGCCTGAGGTATACATTGCTGCCCTATATTTATTCGACATTCTACACCTCAACCCAAAACGGAGTGCCTGTAATGCGGTCGCTGGCAATAAATTACACCTTTGATAAAAAAATATTAGATGCTGATTTTCAAAACCAATATGAGTTTGGCGATGCGTTTATAGTAACGCCGTTTGAAAGCACCAAAGATTTCGGCAAGGTATATTTCCCAGATGGCTTATGGTATGATTTGTATACAGGAGAGGTTCAGCAAGGCAAGCATGAAAAAATAATCCCGCTTTATACTTATAAACTGCCTGTATTTGTAAAAGGCGCAAGTATAATCCCTATGCAGTCGCTTACTCAAACCACCGCCGAGCAGCCTACAGATACCCTCTCGATTCATATTTATAACGGTGATATTGCCAACAGCTTCACTTATTATGAAGATGACGGCAAAAGCTTTAATTATCAAAAGGGCGATTTTTATAAACGTATCATCACATTTAACCCAAAGACAAACAGCATTTTATTTGCTAAAGCCAATGGCAATTACGTATCGCATTTTAAATATATAAAGCTGATATTGCATGGGTTCAGCACAGCAACTACAATCGAAATGGATGGTAGTGCGCTTAACTTAAAGGATGATCGTTTTTCGTTTTTAGGGGCAGCAGCTAACACAGATCCACAGATTGATCCATATCCTGCGGAAAGCAGTGCTGTTAAAGTTATCACCATAAAAAATAACCCGGGTAATATTCAATTAAATTTCCAGAAAGGACAGTGAGTTATGAACAAAATCAATTTTAAATTTCAGATGATCAATTTAACAATAATCATATTGACGGCTTTTTTAGGCGTGGGTTGCGGCAAAAAATCGCAGGACAACCCGACTAAAACCGACCCAGTGGTAACAAAACCAACTGATAACTATAAAGACCCGGCAGCATACGGAACACCCTTTGCCAACGTGCCGGCAACTAAGGATATTATTATGTATGAAGTAAACCTGCGGGCTTTTAGCACATCGCACAGTTTTAAAGGCGTGCAGGACAGGTTGGATTCGATAAAAGCGCTCGGTGTTAATACCATTTGGCTAATGCCTACTTATCCTGTGGGTGTACTGAAATCGGCAGGGGGCTTAGGTTCTCCTTATTCAGTTAAAGATTACAACGGTGTTAATACTGAGTTTGGCACATTGGATGATTTACGCACAATGGTGGCCCAGGCACATAGTCGCAATATGGCTGTAATAATGGACTGGGTTGCTGACCATACTTCGTGGGATAATGCCTGGATTGCTAATAAAGCATGGTACAAACAGGACGGAGCTGGTAATATCATCAGCCCCCCGGGGACCGGCTGGAACGACGTGGCTGCATTAAATTATAGCAATAACGATATGCGTACAGCTATGATCCGCGCTATGAAATATTGGGTTTTAACAGCCAATGTTGATGGTTACCGCTGTGATGCAGCAGATTTTGTTCCGACTGATTTTTGGAAGCAAACACTGGATACGCTTAATAAATTCACCAACCGCAAGCTGATATTATTGGCCGAGGGAAGTAAACAGGAACAATTTACAGCCGGCTTCCAGATGAATTACGCTTTCGATTTTTATAGTTCGTTAAAAGGCATCTTTGCCGGAACAGCCGCGCCCAGCTCTATATTCACCACAAACACTAACGAGAATAATACATTAACAACAGGCAGTTTTAAATTGCGGTATTCCACCAATCACGATGTTACCTCATCTGATGGGGCAACAGTCACCATTTACAATGGCAAGCAGGGTGCCCTTGCAGCTTTTGTACTGGCAGCATATATGAATGGGGTGCCTCTGCTTTATAATGGACAGGAGGTTGGTTCTCCAAAGCAGATCAGCATTTTTAATGACGACCCTATCGACTGGACAACCAACCCGGATATGACTGCCGAATACAAAAAGATCATCGCTTTCAGATCGGCACACGAAGCCGTAAAAACAGGCGCGTTAACTGTATATAACGATAGTAACATAATAGCATTTGAAAAGAAATCAGGCAGTGATGATGTACTTATACTGGTAAATGCAAAAAACACACCGAATGATTTTTCAGTACCTACAGCTATACAAGGTGCGTGGACAAACGGATTAGCAAACAGCAGTGTAACACTTACAACCAAAGTAACCTTACAGCCTTACGCTTACCTGGTGCTAAAAAAATAAAGATATTTAAGAGTTTTTCTCTTCGCTACACAATTGGTTTACAAGGGGCGGGAGCTCTCCCGCTCCCTTGTATTAATTAAAAATTGTAATTCCTTTTCTTAGCATATTCAGCAATCTTTGCACCTGCATCTGCATCAAGTAAAATCTCACAATTTGGGTGAAGCTGTACGACTGATGCCGGGATAGCTGTAGTTACCTGACCAAGAATTGCCTGCTCAATAATATCGGCTTTGTGGGCGCCTTTTGCAATAAGTATCAGTTTACGGGTATGCATAATGTTTTTCACACCGCGTGTTAACCCGCCTAATTCAGTTTCAGGAGGAACCTGTGTTTCACGACGTACACGGGCCTCAAAATCGGGGTCCATTGGCGATACCCATGTTTCGCTTTCAAATGGCGTACCGGGCTGATTAATGCCTATATGGCCATTACTGCCAATCCCGAGCATCTGCAGATCAGCGCCGCCACGTTCGGCAAGGCGTTTCTCAAACAAAATACTCTCCGCCTCAAAATCATCCGATAGCGTTGGCGGCATAATAAAATTCTCTTCGGGTATACCCAAAGGCCCTGCAATCTGATTCAATATCATGGTATAACAGCTTCCCGCGTATTCTCTCGAAAGGTTAGTCAGCTCATCTACGTTGAACAGCGTAACTGCTGAAACATCAAACGGGTATTTCGCAAATATCTCCGATACAACACGGTGCATGCCAATGGTTGTTTGCCCTGTTGAAAGGCCAATTACCGAATTGCGTTTTTCAAGCATTTGGGCAATAATGCGCCATGCAGCGGTTATATCAAATTCACTTTCGTTTTTTGTTATAGTTATTTTCATTATAGGTCTTTTAACTGTTCTGTAAAAAATTGACTAATAGCTGTTTCGGCTTCGTTTTCATCCTCACCGTCAATAATAATGGTGATGATTTCCCCGCCATTTATGGTTAGCGATAAAATATTAAGCATGCTGTTTAGCTTTATAGTTTTATCGCCTTTTTTCAGGCTGATGATAGATTTAAAGCTTTTTGCAAGTCGTATCAGTGTAGTTGCCGGCCTCGCATGTAAGCCTTGCGGGGCTAATATGATATGGTCCTTAGTTATCATTTGTTATTAAACATTGTTATTGCATAGCAGCGGTTTAGAATCATTATCCTGCTATTTCCTTCAAGTAAGCCAAAACGCTTTCTGAACTATCCATCTCCATTACATTTTTGTACACCTGTTTTGCTTTTATTTCGCTGTTATTGATGATAATATTTTTTATAGTTGGAATTGCAGCTGCACTCATGGAAAATTCCTTTAACCCCATGCCCGTTAATAATAAAGTCGCCAATGGATCGGAGGCCATTTCGCCGCACATACCAACATGAATGTCATTCTTTTGACCTTGTTCAATCACAAAACTTAGCAACCTTAATACACCAGGGTTAAACGGATCGTACAGGTGGGTTATTTTTTCGTTCATCCTGTCTACTGCCAGGGTATACTGGCAAAGATCATTTGTGCCGATGCTGAAAAAGTCCACCTCCTTAGCCAGCAGGTCGGCAGTTATGGCTGCCGATGGCACTTCTATCATAATGCCAACTTTGATAGCTGCATTAAATGAAATATTTTCTTGTAACAACTTAGCTTTAGCTTCTGCCAAAATGCTTTTTGCTGATCTGATCTCCTGTATATTGGAGATCATTGGGAACATAATTTTCAAATCGCCAAAAACTGATGCCCGTAAAATTGCTTTAAGCTGAGTACTGAACAGGTCTTTCCTGTCCAGGCAAATTCGTATAGCTCGGTAACCCAAAAAGGGGTTCTGTTCAACAGGCAGATCAAAATAGGGTAAGTTCTTATCGCCGCCAATATCAATAGTGCGTACTATAACCGGTTTCCCTTTAGCTTGCAGCGCTACTTTTTTATAAAACTCGAATTGCTCATCCTCTGCGGGAAATGAGTCCCTGTTCATAAAGAGCATTTCCGTCCGTAACAGCCCAACGCCTTCTCCCCCATTATCAAAAACATCTGCCAAATCCTCAACACCCGAAATGTTTGCAGTTAAGGTTACCTGCATGCCATCTGTTGTAGTGGCAGGCACATCTTTTAAAGTCTTTAAAGTATCGGCGTACTTAATATAAGCTTCTCTTTTTATAGTGTATTCGTTAAGCAGGTTATCATCAGGGTTGATATATAGCTCGCCTTTTATCGCGTCTAAAATAACCAGGTCATTATTTTTTATGCTGATCAAACCACTCCCGCAACCTACAACTGCCGGGATGCCTTTTGCCCTGGCAATAATAGCTGCATGCGAAGTTCTGCTGCCCACTTGTGTAGCAAACCCGGTAACAAGTTTTATGTCTAACGTAATCGTATCTGAAGGAGAAAGGTCTTCTGCTATAATGATGGTATTTGGTCCGTACACCTGCTTATTTGATGTATTTGAGCCATTTAAATTTTTCAAAATACGGTTACCAATATCTTTTATATCTGTGGCACGGGCACACATATATTCATTGTCCATATTTTCAAAAATCTGCACAAAACCGGTAATCACTTCCAATAAAGCATCGTTCGCATTTTTTTGCTCAGATTCTATCTTTTCAATAACCCCGTCTTTTATCTCCGGGTCGCTTAATAATTCAATCTGTGTTTCAAGTATGGCTTTATCATCATCAGAAAGAGATGAGGAATTATTTTTGATCGATTCAATTTCGCGTAATGAATTACCTACAGCTTTATTGAAACGTTCAATTTCAATCCGCATTTCAGCCTGATCATTTAACAAAACACCTGTTAGCGTCACTTCTTTTTTTTGAATAATAAAAGCCCTGCCTATCGATATCCCCTGCGAAACGCCAATTCCCTTCATCATTATTCAGTGTTTAAGCAAACATGTGTATTATACTTCCAATAAAGCCCAGTGCAAGCAAGCCCAATAGCAGGTGCGTTGTTTTAGCACCATTTTTCACAAAGTAATATACCAAAAAAGTAAGCCCCAATGGAATAACCGCCGGTACTATCTGGTCTAAAACACTTTGAACGGTTACCGCCGAGCTATCTGTTCCAATTTTTATAGGAGTGGTGATCGACATTAATGTAGCAGGCATAGCGCCCACTACCATTAACCCTAATATTGCGGCGCCTTTGTTCAGCCTGTCCATCACATTGTTTTTGGCCAGATTTTGCAAAAATTTGGTACCTGCCTTATAGCCAATAAAAGTTAAGTTATACCTCAATACCAGGTGTGGTACATTAAATATCAGCAGGAAAAGCACAGGGCCCAATATATTGCCCTTTAAAGCTAAGGATGTTCCCACTCCTGCTGCTATTACTTTAAAAGTTCCCCAAAACAAAGAGTCAAACACACCGGCAAGCGGCCCCATCAAACCCAGTTTAACCGAACTGATGGATTCTTCATCGAAGCTGGCATCATTGCTGTTTTGCTCTTCCATTGCGGCAGTAATTCCTAAAATAAGGGTTGAGCCATAAGGACTGGTATTAAACAATTGCAGGTGCCTTTTTAACGCAGCAGCCATTGCCTCTTTGGTTTTATAAAGCCGTTTTAAAACCGGAATAATGGAAAATGCAAACCCGGTATTCTGCCACGTTTCAAAATTGAAATTGGCTTCCAATGCAAGCGATCTTAAAAACAAGTTCCTGATATCAGCTTTATTAAGCTTTTGTACCGGTTTGGCCTCTTCGGTATTTTCGTCAAAATCTTCATCGTTTGTATTTGTTTTGGCATCTACCTGGGTTACTATAAGCGCTATAATAACGCCTAAACCGCCAATAGCAATTACAGGAAGTTTTAAATAAGCTGCCAGCATAAAGCCAAGGAAAAAATAAGGCGCTACCGTTTTGTTGAACATCAGGTTCATCAACAACGCAAAGCCCAAAGCAGGCAGCATATTCCCTGCAACCTGCAAACCTGATTGCAGCCAGGAAGGAATCATGTCTAAAAACGATTTCATTACTGCACCGCCCAATTGCAGCGCCAATAAAATGATGATACCCATTAATATGGGCCGTAAAATGCCCGACAGGATATGTAAACGCTGAATGCCGTTAAAGTCTCCCTCATCGGCATACTGGTTAAACTTTTTATTTAATACAGCCCTGAATACAAAAAGACTGCTGATCATCATTTCGGCAAGTATAGAAACCGGAACAGCAATAGCCAGTGCAATGGCAGGCCCTTTACCCGATATTATGGCAAAAGCGGTACCTAATACCCCGCCGGTAATAACATCAGGTGGAATGGCTGCCCCTACTTTTATGTTGCCCATAAATATCAGCTCTAAAGTAGCCCCGATAATTACGCCCTGGTTTAAATCGCCAAGTACCAGACCCACTAATGGCCCAAGAACCAAAGGGCGGCTCAGCAGCGTGGTGCCCAAAAAGTCTTCGGAGTGGCCAAACATGGCTATGAGCGCAATAAGTATATAGGATAATGACATTTATGGCTTTTTATAAAATTATGCAATCTGCAATCACAATTTTCCGTCTCCGTTTTCTATTTCCAACTAATCTCTGGCCTCTCTTCTCAAATCAGGCTGCCGGCCATTTGTTTTTTATCTGTTGGCACTTGCCTTACCTCAAGCTCTATTCCTTTATCTAAAAGTTCTTTTATCAGGTTTATATCTTCATCATTAACAGCCACCGCTTTCGAAATAAGCTTAGCGCCTTCTGTAAACCTGATACCGCCAAAGTTTACCGATCTTATTTCGGGCACTTCGTTAACTAAAGCATAAGCATCTTTTACGCTGTTAATGATCAATAATATTTTCATGTTCCTGCTTTTCTCGTTATTTAAAAAAACAGCAGCATCTTTTATCGATTTAATTAACAGCTTGGTCCCGGCGGGTTTGGCAAGGCCAAGCGTCATCTTCATAAATTCGTCTTTAGCCACCTTATCGTTAGCTATTAACAGGCAATCAACGCCTAAAGCGGGTGTCCAGGTAAATGCAACCTGCCCATGCACCAATCTATCGTCAATCCGGGTAAGCTTAATCATCCTTACCCTCCTTTTGAGCGGCTAAAATTTTATTCACATACGTCATTTGTTCCTTAGCATTATCAATTGCCACTGCAATTACTTCTTCAACAGGTGTTCCGGCGTCAGCCATTAAAACTTCAATAAGCAACGGCAAATTAAAACCCGAAATAACATGTACATTAGGTTTTAAGGCATGTTGCAGCATCTGATTGGTAACACTGCCACCAAGCAAATCGGTAAAAACAACCAGCTCGTCGTTATCATTAAGCAGATTGGTTACTTCTTTTATCTGTGTTTCAACCGAAACCTTGTCATCTACATAAGCCTGGATTAAAAACACATGCTCTACTGTACCAATAATTATATCTAACGATGATTTTACTCCCGCAGCAAAGGTGCCGTGGGTAGCAATCAGGAATTTTCTTATTTTATCACTTTTCTCCATCAGATATTACCAGGTATTTATTATTAATAAGCATTACAATATATGGATTTTTACGTTCTGCAATAATCAGCCAAACTTTACTTAAATACTATTTTTAAGGCACTACAATACCACTACTATAGATTTAATAGGTCGGTATGAATAATATGAGCGAATAAGTTATACAGAATTCACCTCAATATCCTATTAAATATGGGCTTTATGTACATCAAGAGAATACTGAAACAAGACGAGTATGTCATTGTGATTGTTGCATATTGGCTTAAAATATCATTTTTTACAAATGGTAGTGCTAATGTAGGGGTATGAAAATCCCTGCGGGAAATGTAATATATTAGCTTTGAACTTCCGGGATGTTTACCAGCACCCTTTAAATTATAAACCTTTATTAAAAAGATGATCATGGTTTTATCAAACCCGAAAAAATGGCTTTTGTACTTAATATTGAGTATCCCTTTTTTTCTACAGGCTCAATCAGTAAAGATAGTTACCAACCATGTTGGCTATGAAGATAGCAGGGCCAAGCATGCTATTATAGTAGCAGATAAACAGTTAAACATAAATTCATTCACCCTGGTTGATGCTGGTACAGGTAAAACAGTATTTACCGGTAAACCGGAATTTAGCGGGGCAGTTAATAAATGGAAGAATTTTCAATTCTGGAATATTGATTTCAGCAATTTCACTGCTCCGGGTACTTATAAGCTACAGGTTGCTTTGCCAAGCAGAACTATATCATCTTATCCGTTTATCATCGGGAAAAATGTATTAGAGAAAGCCACCATATCCGATGTGGTATATTACTTTAAAGGTCAGCGCAGCTCTGGTTTGTTAGATAAGGCCGACCATCACCTTTTATTATCCGGCAAAACAACAGATACCATTGATGCACATGGCGGCTGGTACGATGCTACCGGCGATTATGGCAAGCACTTGTCACATCTTTCATTCTCCAACTATTTTAATCCGCAGCAAATATCTTTTACAGCATGGAGCCTGTTCAAAACTTACGCGCTTTTATCGGCACGGCAAGGGACAGATTTCAGGCAGTTTAACAGGAGAATTTTGGATGAAGCAATGTATGGCGCTGATTATCTGGTAAGGATGCAGGCTAAAAACGGTTCATTTTATCGTTCAGTTGGCGCTCCGGGTCCCGGCAAATTACCAAAAGACAGAGTGATTCCTGCTGAAGAAGGGAGCTACAGGATAAAGAAAACCGCCAACCAGGCATATAATAATGGCAAAAGTGTCACAGAGAAAAGCTGGCGGCTTTATCAATCGAGTTATCGCTCCGGTGCAGGTATAGCAATTGCAGCTTTGGCAATGGCATCCGCTTACCCGGTAAGCGGTGAATTTACAAACGCCGATTATTTAAAAGCAGCGGAAAGTGCTTTTGCTTTTTTAGAGAAAGACAATCAGCAAATGGATTTTGACGGCAAGGAAAACATGCTGGACGATTATTGTGCCCTAAGCGCAGCCACCGAACTATATAAAGTTACCCATAAAGATGTTTACAAGGCTGCAGCAGCAAAAAGAGCAGCAAACATAATAGGGAGGCTAACATCATGGAAAAATTATAAAAATTATTTCAGGGCCGATGATAAGGATCGTCCGTTTTTTCATCCATCAGATGCAGGCTTACCGATAGTAAGCTTATTGTACTATTATCCTTATGCCAGCGCAGATGAACAGGCACAGATCAAAAAAACGACAAAAGAGTCGATGGAGTTTGAACTGGCTATTACTCACGAGGTAAATAACCCGTTTGATTACAGCCGTCAGTTGGTTCAGGATACCCTGGGCAACAGGCGCAGTTCATTCTTCTTCCCTCATGGCAGTGATGCATCACCGTGGTGGCAGGGAGAAAACGCACGACTTGGCTCAGTAGCCGCTGCTGCACGCATGGCTGCCAGCTTATTTAAGGACGATAAACCATTTCACGATAAGTTAGCTGCCTTTGCATTGGACCAGTTGAACTGGATACTGGGTTTAAACCCTTTTGATGCTTGTATGCTGCAGGGGACCGGCCATAATAACCCGGCCTACGGTTTTTTCGGAACATTTGAATATACCAATGCGCCTGGCGGGATAGTAAATGGCATAACCTCGGGTTTTGATAATGAGGATGATATTGATTTTAACATCCCTTATGCTGTAACAGGTAAGGACTCCGACTGGCGCTGGGCCGAGCAATGGCTTCCGCACACATCATGGTATTTGTTAGCTGTTTCTTTAAATGATTAATCAGGATTTTAAAAAAAAATGAAAAAGTATATAACAAGTCTGGCTCTATTATTAGCACTCAGCAGTTCAGTTTTTGCATGGGACGATCATAAAACATTGGCTATAGGCGAAACCGCTCCCGATTTTAGTCTGCCCGGAATAGACGGTAAAACCTATACGCTGCAATCGTTCAAAAATGCAAAAGTGTTGGTTATTGTTTTTATGTGTAACCATTGCCCAACCTCGCAGGCATACGAAGACAGGGTAATTAAAATGACGAGCGATTATGCCGCTAAAGGTGTAAGTGTAGTGGCTATTAATCCTAATAACCCTGCCGGGCTGCGTTTAGATGAGTTGGGGTACAGCGATCTGAGCGATTCGTTTGAGGACATGAAGATCCGTGCAAAGAACATGAAGTTCAATTTTCCTTACCTGTACGACGGTGAAACCGAAATAACTTCAAAAAAATATGGTCCGGTTGCTACTCCCCATATTTTCATTTTTGATAAAGACCGCAAGCTTCGTTACAACGGACGCATTGACGATATGGAAAATCCGGCAAAAACACCACATACTCTTGATGCACGAAATGCTATAGATGCCGTTTTAGCCGGAAAAGAAATAGCAGCACCTGTAACCAAGACCTTCGGTTGCTCAATAAAATGGGCTGAGAAAAGCGTATGGCTGGAAAAAGCGCAGATTGAATGGGCTAAGGAACCTGTAAAGCTGGATACATTAAGCGCTAACGGCATAAAGGAAGTAGTTAAAAATCATACTGATAAATTAAGGCTGATTAACCTGTGGGCTACCTGGTGTGGGCCATGCGTTGCCGAATTCTCGGACCTTGTAACGTTACTTCATACCTATCGCGACCGGGGTCTTGAGTTTATAAGCATCAGTGCTGATGATCCTGCAAATAAAGATAAAGCGTTAAAATTTCTGCAACGTAAACAAGCCTCGGGGCTCAATTATATTTATTCGGGAGATGATAAATATAAACTGATAGAAGCTGTAGACCCCAAATGGGATGGTGCTTTACCTTATACTCTTTTGGTTGATCCTGATGGTAAAATTGTATATGCTCACCAGGGTGCTATTGATTCGGAAGAACTAAGAAAGATAATTTTTGATGACCCGATGATGGGTAGGATATATAAAGAGCCGGTTGCAAAACCGTGAGCTAAAGGATGTCATGCTGAATTTATTTCAGCAACCCACATGTTGGGTGTACTTCATGTATTTACACAATGCATGATAGTATAACATTGTGGCTACCTATCCTGTGAGGTGCCGAAATAAATTCGGCATGACGTAGGGGTGGAAGGAAGTGTGATTAAAACATAACAAGCCAATATAAATGGATATGAAAAAAGTATCATCAATCAAGGTTATTATATTCACCTTAATTCTGCTCTGTTTTTGTGGGTTTTGGGTCAACGCTCAACCTGCAAAATTCAAAGTACTTGTTGTTACCTCACAGGCAAAAGACCATTGGAAAAGCATTTCGGTGGGCAAGGAGTTTTTTGAAAAATTAGGCAAAGAAAATCACTTCAGTGTTGACTTTACTGACGATACCAGCAAAATCAATGATGTTAACCTGGCAAAATATCAGGTGTTTGTAATGTTTCATTTAGCGCCATTTGATATGTCGGCCAGGCAGCAGGCAGCTTTGCAAAAGTTTGTGGAGCAAGGTAAGGGCTGGGTGGGTATCCACGCTGCCGGGCTTACCGGAAAACAATTTTTAGGGCCAAATTCAACAGCTAAATATTGGGATTGGTTTGAAAAATTGATGGGGGGCGTTACTTACTCGCCACATCCGGCTTTTCAGGATGGATTGGTTGTTGTTGAAGACCACAAACACCCGGTTACCAAAAACCTGCCTGCAAAATTCTGGCTGGCCGATGAGTGGTACGAATGGGATAAAAGCCCACGGGGCAATAATGTGCGGGTTTTAGCTAAGGTAGATGAATCAACATATAAACAAAACAAACCAATGGGCGATCATCCCATGATATGGACAAATGAAGATTTTCACCGGATGATCTATATCTGCATAGGCCATTCGCCAACATCGCTGGTCAATCCCAATTACACTATACTAATGCGCGACGCCATTTTATGGGCTGCATCAAAATAAATATCAATCTGAAAATTATAATGAAAAAATTAGCTTCAATAATAGGACTTTGCTTCTTCGGCCTTTGTGCCTGGGGACAAAAAGCCCCGCGTTTTAAAGTAATAGCCTTGTATGAAAACGGCGGTCACCACATTGAATATTCACGAAGGGCAAAGGTATGGCTCGATAAACTTGCTGCCGATAGCAATTTCTCCATTGATTATATTCAGAACACGGATAAAATTGATGAGGCTTTTTTGGCCAACTATCAGCTTTTTATCCAATTGGATTATCCACCGTATGCATGGAAAGATAAAGCAGTTACCGCATTTCAAAATTACATTGAACAAGGCAAGGGCGGCTGGATCGGCTTTCATCATGCTACTTTATTAGGCGAATTTGATGGTTACCCCATGTGGCAGTGGTTCAGCAAGTTTATGGGCGATACCCGCTACAAAAACTATATAGCAACCTTTGTAAAGGCTAAAGTGAATATCGAAGATAAGGGCCACCCGGTAATGAATGGGGTATCTCCTGCTTTTATTGTTGAAAAAGAAGAGTTTTATACCTATGAAAAAAGCCCCCGCCCGAATGTACATGTACTGGCATCGGTAGATGAATCAACTTATGTGCCCAACTCTGATATTAAAATGGGCGATCATCCGGTGGTATGGACAAACCCCAACTACAAGGCACGCAACATTTATATTTTTATGGGGCATTCCCCTATCCTTTTTGAAAGCAAAGATTATACAACACTTTTTAGCAATGCCATTTTTTGGGCGGCTGGTAAATGAGTTTGGATTTTAAACAGATAAAGATCATGATAAAAAAGCTGGTTATTCTTTCTCTCATCCTGATGCCTTGTATTGGTTTGGCGCAAAGCAATACACATCCATTGATGATGCAAATGCGAAACGGAAAGATCTATTTTGATAATGCATACTCGCTTAACGCAGGCCTTAAAAAGGAAGAACTGTTTAATCGTGCAGGCAACTGGCTTAAAGATGCATTTCAGTATCCGGGCAAAGGCATCGATGTTATCGATCAAAAAAAAGGCGAGCTAACCGGAACAGGTGTATTTAAAATTACAACCAGTTCCTCTGGTCATTATTACTGGCTAAAATTTACGCTTGATATAATAGTACACAACGCCACTTACGAGCTTAAAGTGCATGATTTTTATGAAAAACCGATTGAGCCTGGCATCTCAAATGAATATTCGAAAATAGAATACCGTTGGTGGGATTACAGGCAGGGTAAACCATGGTCGAAGGAAGACAAGACATTGTTCGAGGGAATGTCCGGGAATATTAATGAGATGATGGCTTCGCTGGAAACAGCAATGAATAAATAAAAAGAACCAAATATTAGTGGTATAATAATATAACTAATGAAAAGAAATTTACTAAAAGCGGCAATTAGCCTGTTGGTATTATTAATGCTGAATGTGATATGCTTAGCCCAAACGCCTAAATTCAGGGTACTGGCATTATACTCAACCAATGTAGAATCGGACCATGTTGATTTTGCTATGCAGGCCATGCAGTTTTACGGTAGGATGGCCGCCGAAAAGGGTTTTGCTTTTGATACCACCTCGAATTGGGAAAACCTGAACGATGAAAAATTAAAGGACTACCAGGTAGTTGTATGGTTGAATGAGTTTCCGCATAACAATACAGAACGGGCTGCATTTGAAAAATTTATGGCAAATGGTGGTGCATGGCTTGGCTTTCATGTATCTGGCTATAACGACAAATACACCAAATGGACATGGTTTGTAAATTTTTTAGGGGCAACTTTTTATAACAACAACTGGCCGCCCCTGCCTGCCAAAATGATTGTGGATGATAACACCCATCCCGCCACTAAACGTTTACCTAAAAGCTATACTGCCCCTATAAATGAGTGGTACGGATGGAAACCCAATCCCCGTGATAATAAAGATATAAAGGTACTGGTAACGCTATCACCTGAAAATTACCCTCTGGGCAAAAAGAATATTATTCCTGAAGGCGATATCCCGGTGGTGTGGACAAATACTAAATACAAAATGCTTTACATGAATATGGGACACGGGGATAAAAATTTCACTTCTGATATTCAAAATCAGATGTTTGAAGATGCCATTATGTGGCTTGGAGGTAAATAGTAGTATTCGAAATACAAACTACATAATTTGTCATTCTGAGCATAAGCGAAGAATCATATGTACGCGACATGAACGCTGGACAAGTATAGCGCAGATTCAGCAGTTGTAGAAGATTCTTCACTTCGTTCAGAATGACAAAAAAATTTTCCTTTATTATTCCAGTCCCAGGTACTCTTTTTGCTTAATCTCAACCAGGCCTGAGGTTTGGTCGCGGCGCAGGTAGATGCTTACATGGTAAAAGTTATTATCGTACAGATAAATATTATTCGAATCATCGGCACCGCGAAATTTCAGCTCAAGGCCGTAGCGTTTAGCCTGGCCTATCATATTTATAATATTCTGCGCATCGGTTGAAGTATAATTTACAGTACGTAACACTGTACCATTATAAAGTTTTGTATAATTGCCTACAACAATTTTTTCGGTATTAGCCTTGGGGCCTATGTTTTTGAAATATTCAATTTCCTGCCCGTTAACATCCATTGTATAGTCCTGCCTGAAGGCGTTCCCTTGTGTTAAATTATCATATACTGCCCGGTTATTCAGGCTGGTAAAATAAACAAGGTCGCTAAACTTTGTGTTTTGCCCGTACATGCTTAAACTCCCCAAAAGCATTACCGGCAGAAAGAACAGATATTTCTTCATAACAACAATAAATTGTTTATTCGTGGTTATCAATTTAAATACGCACCTATATTGTGCAATTCTCAAATATACTTTAAATTAATATTTATCTCAAGCTCCCGGATGATAGGTTTTTTCGGCATGCTTCAGCACATCGGTTTTATAAAATAACACATCCTTAAACTTACCTTCAATATACATGCCAGCCTGATCTGTATAGTGTTTTGAAGCCGGATTGAACGATTGTCCACCAGTAATGATAGTTTTTGCCTTAATACGGGCACCAAATTCCACAGCGGCAATAAAGCTATTGCCCGAATAACCATATCGTTTTGTGGTATTCATGGTACGGCTTACAAACGATGGCAATTGTCCAAATGCTGATGAAGTGAGGCCAACGGGCAGGCTTGGTTCGTTATCACTAAAGGTTACACCATCAGCCGGGCGCTGGTAACGGTTGATATCTCCCCATTTAACTTCCCAGGTACCATAGTGTTTTTTAAGGTTATTCAAAGCTTCGGAAAGCGCGGAAAGCAATCGTTTATCACTTATGGTTTGCAGCATTTGGTTTACCCGCTCGGTTTGATAAGTGGCTTCTTCCGATGTTTTTGCAGAGGGTAACTCACGCATCATTAAAGTGCCCCATTCAATAGCCAGGGTAGATGCAATTGAGTTTGCAACTGTATTTCTATCCCATTGCTGTAATATTTGTATAGGTTGAGTTAATAACTGTTTAACAGAATCGGGGGCGGCATTATATGCTTTAAACAAAGGCGGCAGCAATACATCAAAAGCTGCAAGGTAATGATCGTATCCTTTTGCTATCAGCTCATCAAGCGTAAGGTTTTTTGTATTGTTTAACAGTTTAATGGCATTTATTGCCCTATAATTCTGCCCGTCAGGGGCCATGTAAGCCGGGTATTTATTTTTATCAGGACTGTCTTTGCCCGATGATGTAAATGGCGTTGAATTACAATTCTCTATCCAGCCTGTTGCCGGATTATAAACATGTACTATTTCATCCAGCTGATGCAAGCCTTGCCACTCTGTTGATGGTGTGCTGCCATCAACGGGTAATCGCCAGTCTAAATTTGGATCGCGCTTAGGCATAAAATTTCCATACCAAAAGGCAATATTGCCTTTATCATCGGCGTAAACAGTATTGTTTGTAGCATTCGAAAGCAGGTTCATTGCTTTTTTATATTCTCCGAAAGTATTGGCTTTGGTAATAAGCCATGACTCGAGCAATGCATTGTATGAACGGTTATTGGCCTTTAGTGATAACCACTTACCATCCCGACTGCCTAATACAGGGCCATGATGTGTGTAGTATCCTGTTATGGTTTTATGTTCCATCGCCTCTCCCCTCTTAATATTCATTGTCAGTTTCCGGGTAATTACCGGTTTAAGCGCACCATTGTATTCATAAAACCATTGTCCGTCTTTTTTAGTCATCTTTTCGGCATACAGATCTCCAACGTCGGCATTGCTACTGGTGTGCATCCAGCCACAATGCTGGTTAAACCCCTGGTAAACAAAAAACTGCCCCCAGGTAACAGCGCCATAAACATTCAGCCCCTCTTCACTTACCATTTGTACCTCACTGCGAAAATAAAACGGAACATGCGGATTTATGTACAACAAAGCATGCCCCGATGCTGACCGTGAAGGTGCAATAGCAAAACCATTCGATCCCATCTCTCTTTCATCATCGGATGGTTTATAAACTGCGCCAAGCTTTTCATTATCTTTTCCATAAAACGACCGGGTCTCGTTTAAATTTATTCCCCCGGTAACAGTTGCTGATACGCTGCCATCAGTAAACATCAGCGCATACCATGGTTCAAAATGCTGAAATACAGCTGGTTTAATCTCCGGGTGCTTGTACAGGTAATAGTTCACACCGTCGGCAAAAGCATCCATAAGTTTCTTAAACCAGGGGGCAGCGTTTTTATAATCTTTAATTGCATCAGCTGTATCAGCAATTAATTGCAATTGAACATCGGTGTAAAGGTTTTTCTCACCATCAACCTCGCTTTGCCGGCCCAACTGATATAAATAGTTTTGTTCTATCCCCTTAAAATTATCCTCGCACTGGGTATACATCAACCCAAAAACGGCATCGGCGTCGGTCTTTCCGTAAATATGCGGCACTCCCCAGTTATCGCGGATTATAGTTACCGAGCCAGCCTCGTGCTCAAAGCGCTTAATTTCGGTTGCCTTGTATTTTTGAGCGATGGAAAATATTGGCATTAACATCAATGCTATTAATAGTTGTTTTATCATCGGGGTAAATTATTTTTTAATGGCGGCGAAGCTATCATGGGCCAGTTTATCCATTCCAATTTAGGGGGTATAGCTCATGATGGCTTCATCGTAACAATAGTTTTACCAAGTAATTTTACCGCAAAGCCTGATTTTTGTACGATTTTATAAATTAATGCCTGTTTTATAATCCCAGGGCATAATATATTTTATTCCTGTACGTTGGCTTATAGCTAATATCTAAATATAGCTTAAAGTTGTATAGTTAGGTACAGGGTTTGATATAGTTACACAATAATTGAAATTTTTAAGTTACTGATCAAAAGATCGGTATTCTATAAGGGCTTGGATGAGCATGAACATGTAGTCTGAGGTTTAGTTGATCAACATTATTTGAATAATGTTGTGTGCGTTCCGGGGTGAGATACGGAACGCATTTTTTTGTCTTTCCCATTTGTAATATCCTGATAACGTACCGTTAACCTGACTTACCGAAAATAACCGAAACATTTTTACCGCTTATGATATTATTACATATTATAAACCACAAGATCATGAAATATGCATTTGTAATTGGCTCGAGTGCATTTATTGTACCGGGCAAAACTATAAGCTATGGGAGCGATAATAACTGGAAACACTTTTTAAAGATAAATTCCATTTATCATGATGGAACAGGTGATGCTGAAGGGTCACAACTGAACATCGATCTTGACATTAAGGATATTGACGGCACACCTGTTGTAATTTTAGCTAATAAGCCGGTTACAGGTTCCCCGTATGCCATTAAAACCACACGAGACAGTGTAATGGTATCGAGACTCGATGGAACTACTATTGTCCATATACATCAGCTTGATGATGATTCTGCAATGAGCCTTGAACATAATATTGTTGCTGAATTTGAAGTTCACGCTCCTCTTGCGGTTATTCGTATTACGGGAGAGTTCCTGGTTGACAGCTTACATATCAGGGCTGAGAATGAAAAACTGCTGATAAACAATAACGGCTATGCTACCGCTGCTATGATTGGCCATAGCGACCTTAAATTTACAGCGGCAGGGGTGGTACTGTAAAAAGTTGGCAGTAAGCAGTTCACAGTCGGCAGTTTGAAAATTAATAAACCTGCTTACGATACATTGCCATTACTAACAATACCATACGGTTATAAGTTCCAAGCCCTTGAGGCTGATTGTTCGCTTTAAGGAACTTGTCGTAAAAAATACTGCTTAATATTTCTGCCTTGTTTTGATAATATAGCCAGTAAGCACGCTCCATCACAAAGTCGTGATGAACTGCAGCGGATACCCGTGGTTTTAATGCTTTATTAGCTAAGCTATCGCGATAATATAGCGCGTGCATAAATTCATCAACTGCGAGATGATAGGCGGAATACCTTAACAATCTATCGTGCGAACCGATCCCTGCCAGAAAACCTGCAAAGTCGGCTTCATCTTCTGCACCGTATCCCATCTGGTGCGACATTTCGTGGCAGGCTATAACAGGTCTGTTAAAAACAGGCATCTGGTAATTTATTTGTGCTTCGCCGGTAAATGGGTTAAAATAGCCTGAAGTACCAATATAATTTAACAACAGCGTCAACAAAGATGGTTTAACCCCGGGATGATAAGTACGAAAATTAACAGAATCGGCAGATAGCTTACTAACCGCCTGTATTGCTGTTTGATATATTGCGCTATTATTTTGAGCGAGATCGGCAGGGGTTAGGCGTGCACGACAGGAATTTGCGCTGTCGATAAGCATAGCAGTAACCGCTTTAAGGCTGGTAGTTGTGTAGTTGGTATCGCGCAGATTTAAGCGTTCTCCTGCAGATACCCTGAAGTAGTTCATCCCCCAAAACAAGTAAAAAATCAGTACTGCTACTTGTACCCTTATAATTATACCCGCTATTAAAAAAATAACCCCTATAAACTCCTTTTTAAAAGCCAGTTTTATAAGCCTAAGTAGCGCGTAAATAAGGTAACCGATAACAAAAAGGTATAACAGATCGCCAACACTAAACGGGAATATATTAAGAACAGGGTGCAACAGGTGGCAAATAACCGGGTAAACACTTTCGGAATAATATCGTTCAACCAGCTTTGGATAATCTGCCAATATCATCAGAAAAAAAATAAAAAAAGCCAGTGTTGCTATAGTTATGGCCTTTACTATTAATAATCTTTTGCTGCTTTTATCTAACATCGGTGGTAAATATAACAATATGCAAATGCTGTTAAATAAAAAAGCCCTCCGAAATCCGGAAGGCTAATGTTTTAATAACGGGTTATCCGCCTGGATATTATTTTATCCAAACCGGAATACTTACCTCATCCCAATTCATGCTAAAGCCGTCTTTAGTGATAATATAAGTCAGCTGCTCTGTTTTAGCTACCTTTTTAGGAGTAACCATTACACGCAATTGGTCCTTACCTTTGTCGTAAGTAAATGCGCCCCATTGTTCGGCAGTTTTGTTAAAAATGACTGTCCATTTGCCTTTTTCAGTAGGGATAACAAAAAATGAATATTTGCCCGCTGGAAGTGTTTTACCATCAACTTTAACATCCTTGCTGATTGTAACTGTAGTTGCTGAATCAGCGCCTGCGCGATAAACTTTGCCATAAGGCTCTAATCCACCCCATATTTTACGTCCCTTTACATAGGGGCTTCCGTAACGGATGCTTATAGTTGCGCCTGCAACTGTACCACTTACACCCAAATGGGGACTTACTACCTTTTCCTTTTTTTGCGCCATCAGTGTTGATGATACTAAAAAGGCACACAAGAGGAACGACAATGTTTTAAATTGAAATAGTGCTTTCATAATGAATACTTTATTTGTTTATAATTTTGGTTTAAAATTGTGCTATAAAGATAAACTGAAATTTGGATTTTTTCCCGTTCAAAAACAAAGTTATGTTATCTTAATGTAATGTTCGTGGCTATAGTATATCAGTATTATATATTAGGGTTACGTGCTAAAAATATTTTCAAATCTTACACATATCATAAAACAAATATAATATTGTAACGTTTTAATTACAGAATCATATTGCAGTTAGGAATTGACCGTAAGGTTAAACAATTGTTGTGATTTTTGGCCTCATGCCTAACGTGGCATGAGGTTTTTTATAACCTCTTAATTTAGATATTTTGCAGGTTATTTAATACTAACTCTTCGGCTTTAGCCAAAATATTTAATAACATATAACATATATTTGCGCCGCGCGTTTAAGCTGTAAAACTGACCTTAGCAATATTGGATGAAGAGTACAAGTAAGATATTATACCTATTGCTATTTGTATTGGCGCTTGCTGTTAATCTGGCTGGCATAAATGTTAAGTTTTTTACTGATGACCCCGGATTATACGCCTCAATAGCGAAAAACCTAGTTTATAAAAAAGATTTTTTTGAACTCTTTACTTACAATCTCGACTGGCTCGATAAACCACATTTCCCCTTTTGGCTAATATTATTGAGCTTTAAAATATTTGGCATATCTGTTTGGGCTTATCGCTTACCTGCGTTGCTATTTTTTATTATCAGCGTGCTGTATACCTGGCTTTTTACCCGTAAATATTATGGATGGGAAATAGCGGCCATCGCTGTATTAATATTGATGACAGCCCAGCATGTGCTGCTATCCAATACCGATGTAAGGGCCGAGCCTTACCTTATGGCTCTCCTTATCGGCAGCATTTACCATATTGCCTGCCTGCGCGAACGCTTTAAATTTACGGACCTGATTTTAGCTGCATTACTTACCGCTTTTGCCCTAATGACAAAAGGTGTATTTGTTATAATAGCTATTTATGGAGCTTTGTTTGGCCAGTTAATATTTCAAAAAAAGTTTAAGGACATCTTTAAATTCAGATGGCTATTCCTGGTTATTTTAACTATTGTGTTCACCTTTCCCGAGTTTTATGCTTTGTACCGGCAATTTGACCTGCATCCCGAAAAAACGGTATTTGGCACTCACCATGTTTCGGGCATTAAATGGTTTTTATGGGATAGCCAGTTTGGGCGCTTTGTAAATACAGGGCCTATAAACCGCAAAGCATCAGGAAGCATATTCTTTTACCTGCACACCCTGCTGTGGGCCTTTGCCCCCTGGTGCCTGTTGTTTTATTATGCTGTTTTTAAAAATATAAAAGATATAATAAAACGCAACCCACTTACAGAATACTATGCTTTAAGCGGCGGCTTACTGCTTTTACTGCTTTTTTCGCTTTCGGGTTTTCAATTGCCATTTTATACCAATGCAGTTTTTCCTTTGTTTGCTATAATTACAGCCCCTTTTTGTTTCAATCAATTAAGCAATTTTGGTACAAAGTTCAGGTTGATAGCACAATGGGCATTTGTTATTCTGCTACCAATTGTGGTCCTCCTGATCAACTATTTTTCAAAACCAACTCACGATCTGTTTTTTGGGGTTGATTGCATCCTGTTTGGGATTGTTATTTTTATGGTACCTGTAAGGGCAAAAGAGGCGCATAAAAAGGTGTTCTTTTTTAATTGCGCCGCAGCTTTATTTGTTGGCTTTTATTTAAATACGGTTTTTTATAACGTAATTGTACCTTACAAAGGAGAAATATCGGCAGCAAATTATATTAATCAAAAACCGCTCGATAGCTTCCCTGTTTATTCGTTAAAGGCTGGGAATAATATTTTCCAGTTTTATTGCAACAGGCCGGTTGATGTTGTTCCGATTGAAGAGTTCAACAGTTTTAAATCTGATAAGGCTTCCATATTTTATGTAAACCAGTCTTCAATGGATTACTTAATTCAAAACAAAGCCGAATTTACTGTTCTGCGGTCGTTTATAAATTATCCGCAGGAAAATATTATGCCCAGGTTTATAAAAAAGGCCACCAGGCACGAGGTGCTGGATCATGTTTATTTAATCACAAAGCCTGCTTCAGGTAACTTTTAACCCTATTGCACTTTATACCTATAAACTGTCCTGCCTAAGTTTCCTTTTATATCAATACCCTCTACTACTATCATGTATGTGCCGGTGCCGTCAGAATTGTAGAAATTAAATGAAGCATTTCCATCATCATCAGTAATTACATTTGGTTTCCAGAAAATAGTTGTACGCATATCCGGGAGTTTATTGTCGGTTTGGGTAGCATCATAATATGGCGCGTAAAACTCTTTTGCTTTATAATAACCTGTAGGTGTAAATGAATATACACCGGGGCTCATTTCTTTGTTTGCAGCATCTGAGGATATTGTTCCCTGCCTTGTAGTAATAACCAAAACACCCGGACCACCTGCAACGCCATAAATTGCAGCATTATTCCCTTTTAAAACCTCTACAGTTTCAACAGCAACAGGGTTAATATTATCAACACTGCCCGATGTTACTGTACCATCTACTACAAGCAACATTGGCTCGGGCATCGCAGAATTCTGTTGTACTACTAACGCTTCTTTCAAATATGGAACACCGCTGATAAAATCAACACCCCGCGCCAGGCCATTTAATGCAACTGAAAGAGTGGGCGAATTTTTTATATCATCGCCATGAATAACCTGATTAGCATGGCCCGGACCACCTAAAACTGATGAGCGGTAGTTGTCATTTCTTTTGGCACCTGTAGTCTTGTCTCCCTTTAAGTATATTCTTGACGATTCATTACTGGCTGTCATTACCCCTACCTTTAAATTATTTTGCAGCGATGCAAGTATATCAGCATTGGTATTATATTTCGAATCTAAGGAGTTTTCGGGGTCAATGGGTGCTCCCGGTGCGGGGGCATCAAGCGTAACAACAGCTGCATTTTTCCCGGAAGCGGATTGTGTTTTCACAATAAAACTTTCCCCGGTCATAAATTGCATATTTGCAAAGCGGAAACTACCTGTTGCGTCGGATGTAGCTATTTTAACATCACCGCCAGCAGAAGGTAACAAGGTGATTGCTGCGTTAGCTATTGGTGCCCCAGCTTTAGTCTTCACTTTGCCGGTAATGTCTATATATTGTTCGGGCCTGTATGCGGCGGCGGTAGTTGGAGTATTATCACTTAACAACTGCTTCCAAACAAAGCGGCGGTACCCTTGGGTTAGCATCAATACATCCAGATCGGCACGGGTATCTTTAGTTACATGAGCAAAATAGTAATTGGGTTTTTCAATGTATCCTTTTAAATCGGTAGTTAACAACAGGTGCGATAGTATAGTATTTTCAGCATTTTCATCAACTAAAACCTTGCTTTCATCAATAACCGATACTGAGAAAGATCCGGCTGCAGGTTTGCCATCTTTGTTTTTGGCGTTAAAGCTTATATCAACATTTTCGCGCTTAGCAAATGATGGTTTTTCTGTTTTAAGCGAAAGGTTCAAAAGGTCATCATTTTGAATAAATGCCAGTCGCTCGTTCAACGGTTCACCTGTTTGTGAAAATAGGGTAACCTGTAAAACCCCTGTTTTAAAAGTACTTGCAGGCAGGTCCAGACCGAGAACTGCATTATCAAGTTTTGTTTTAATCGTTTTTACAGCGCCACTCCAATAAACCAACAGGTTCAAATCCTTATTTAAATTTTCTTTAAAATAAGCACGGTTAGCTTTTATATCTATCGATAATTTGGACGGATCGTCGGTATTAACGGCTAAGGTAATCCCCTTTGACTCTGCCTGGGGTAAGCTAACAGTAGCTTGCGAGCCGTCGCCATAAGTTATTTTTGCCTTGTAGGTTTTGCCTTCTTCGGGGGTAAAACTAAACTCTCCCATACCCAGGTGGGTCGAAGCAATTTTTGCTACTTCCATATTACTGTTGTCCAAAACAATACCTTTTACATTTACACCCAAACCATCTGCCCCGACTGCTTTAAATGCTACTTTTGAAGGAAGCTCTGTTACCAGGTTACCACCCTCAGGAAAAAACTGCAACACCGGCAGTGCCGATTGTTTTGCGCTTGCAACAACGCGATCAACGCCATTAACAGAACCAACAGAAATATATTGATCAAAATAATAAGCATGGTCGCCATTACGCATCCATTGTGTGTATGCCCTTATGCGGTAGCTGCCTTTTTGCAAAGTATCGGGCAGCGAAAAGTCGCCCCAGCCAACTCCATTGGTAAGCTGTACGGCCTTTGTTTGCAGTAAAGCATCGTTCTTGTTTATCAGGTCTACATGTAGTATTCCGCTTATTCTCGAAGGCTCGTGCAGCTCGCCCATAGTAACGTATGCTTTAAAATAAACAATATCCCCTGCCACATAATAGGGATATGGTCTGTCGAAATGCAGGTAAGCCTTTTCAATAATATGATCGGTTATGGTTGATCTGATCTTTGAGACAACATTATCTAAAACCGGGGCCCCGGTTTGGCAAAAAGCAGTTGTTTGAAAAGCAGCAAACAAGGCTATTACAAAAAGCAATTTTTTCATTGAAGTAAAGTCCGTTAATAATTGGTTTTAATTAAGCTACAATAAGCGATATTTCTAATTATATTTTTACCCGCGCAATTATCTGTTTTAATAATCGGGGCAAATAAAATTCTTAGTTAATACAATAAATAACTTATAAATATCGATCCTTTATTTACTTAACAATTATTGGAAGGCATTAAAACAAACAGGATCAGTGTTTTATAAAGGGCAATTAAATCTACCTATCTTTTTGGAAAGAAAAAATATTTTTTAGAAATATATATTACGAATTAATACTTAAACCAGAATGCTACTCTGTTTTTAATAAAACAATGTATTTAGCGATTGGGGTGCCTAAAAAATATGTTTATATAAAATGATGTCATTTCGAACGATAGAGAGAAATCTTCTACAGCTAACATCGGCGCCACGCGAGTAGCCGACCTACATATTGCAGAAGATTTCTCCTCGTGCCTCGTTCGAAATGACAATAGTGATTTGTTTTTTACAATTACTTATTGCCGATAATTTTGAAAAAGCTGCGGCTTAGGCGTTGCAGTATGGTCGCATCCTGTGTGATGATCTCTGCGTCGGCCATCATGCCTTGTTTTAAATGTATGGGCCTTTTAAGGTCGGATGAGTTCCTTATTTTGAAGTCAACCTTCGAAATAAAAATACTGTCTTTGTATGGAACATCGGCTATGTATTTTATCCTGCCTCTTATCATGCCGTATTCCTCAAAAGGATAACTTCTTAGCTTCACAAGCACTTGTTGACCCTCTTTAACTTTGCCCATATTATTTTGCGATATGGTCATTTCGCCAAAAAATGCTTCATTTCCCGGATCAATATAAAACACTTCCTGGCCCGGAGCAAGTACCTGGTTTTCCTGTATAATACCTGCAAACGAGAGCTTTCCGGGTTGCGATGCGCTTAATACATATTTACTTTTCCAGTCCTCAGCATTGCTTATAAGGCTATTAAGCGCCTGCAAAAATTTCGATTTCTCTTCCTGCACCTGGTTATCAAGCTCCAGTATCTCCTTTTGTTTGGCTGCATAGTTATTATCTCCGGTTATTATCGCCGATTCAGTTTGTATCAAAGGTGATTTTTTAGAAAGATATTTACTTTCTTCCTGCCTGAACTCGGCTTTTGTTTCTACTTTTTGCTGTTCAAGCTTTTTGTGCATTTCGTATTCCTCACTGGCAAGGACGAGGTCTTTTTGCTCAATGGCTTTTTGATCGTGTAGTTGTTGTTGTTGCTGTGAGAGGTAGGTAAGGTCTTTTTGGAGGTAAGTTTTCTTTTTAACCAGGAAACCATTTTCAACTGTTGATTTGTATAACAGATATTCCTGAAAAAACACCTGGTAGCCTGCCTGTAATTCGCCGAACTGCAGGTTATCAGCCTGATTAAAAAGCACCGCGTTTAACGGTTTATTTTGCAAAACCTGTTGCTGCAATGTTTTTAAATTTGCTAAAAGCCCCAATACCTTACTATGATTAGCAGTACTTTCAAGGTAGGCCAAAGGCTCACCAGCTTTTACCGTGTCGTTTTCTTTTGCCAGTAGCTGAACAAGCTTTCCGGATATTTTAGATACTACCGGTTTTGGTGAGTTTGGCGAATCTACCTTTAACTGAGCTTTTACAATATCCGGATACCGTATAAACGCGGCCAGCGCGGCTATTAACAGTAATATGCCAAAAAACAGGGAGATCCCCCAGCGTAGCAGCCAGCCTGGTACTGCTGTTATAATATCCTGCATATCATCGGTATGCCGGGCTTCCTGATTGTTCTCTACGTATATTGATGGCATGTGATCGCTGATTTAAATAGATGTTTATGATTAAACTGATAATTGGTTAACAGAAGATTTAATAGATTAAACAGTTTGATCTGTCCGCTGCAAACTCAAAACTGCAAACTGTATTCATCACGTTCCCAGTTCAAGTTGATTTTTTACAAGTTTATAGTAGTCTCCTTTTAGTGCTGTTAATTCATTATGGTTACCCTGTTCAATAATACGGCCTTTATCCAGCACAATAATATTATCTGCATTGCTTACTGTACTTAGCCTGTGTGCCACAATAATTACTGTACGGCCTTTAAAAAACTCGGCAAGGTTATCCATTATCACCCTTTCGTTATTGGCATCAAGGGCGTTGGTGGCTTCATCAAAAAATATGTATTCTGGGTTTTTATAAACGGCACGTGCTATCAGCATACGCTGGCGCTGCCCCTGGCTTATTCCGTTTCCTTCGGCGCCTATTTTGGTATTTAACCCTAATGGCAAGCCATCAATAAAATCCTGTATGTTGGCTACCTTAATGGCATGGCGCAATTTATCCTTATCCGGATGATCATCCCCTACAGCTATATTCCGTTCTATCGAATCTGAAAATATAAAGCCATCCTGCATCACCACCCCGCACTGGCCGCGCCAGGTTTTAAATCCAATGTTATGGATAGATTGATCACCAACCTTTATTTCTCCTCTTTGTGGTTCGTAAAAACGCATCAAAAGTTTAAGAATAGTGGTTTTCCCGCTGCCGCTCATTCCCACTATTGCGGTAGTTTTTCCCTGCGGTATATAAATATCAATATCTTCCAGCACAGGCTCATTACCGGCACCGGGATACCGGAAGGTAAGTTTGTCAATGCTAAGGCTTTTATCCTCAGGTAGGCTGTGGTTCCATTCTTTGCTTACCGGCTCTTCGTCCTCCATCTGATGGATCTCGTTTAACCTTTCCAGGCTGATCTTTGCATCCTGGAAACCCTGTATAAAGCCTAATAATTGTTCAATAGGGCTGCTTAACTGACCAACGATGTATTGAACAGCTACCATTGCACCTAAAGTAAGGTTGCCATTAATTACGGCTTCGGCGCTTAAAAAGGTGATCAATATGTTTTTACCTTCGTTTATAAAAGTTGCACCGCCTTGCTGATACTGACTTAGTGCCAGGTTTTTTACGTTAAATTTAAAAAGGCGCGCCTGAATGTGTTCCC
>JABDFZ010000026.1 GCA_013286325.1 Bacteroidota bacterium
AAGGCTTTCATGCCATCGGCGGCAGCTTTTTTGTATAGCTTGGAGATGTCGGCAGCACCGTCGAGTAATGAAAATTGAGTATGAACGTGTAAGTGCGAAAAATCAGGCATCGTCTATTCTTTTCCTTTAATGAAGATACCAAAGTTACGTAATTTCGGAAGTCGGATTTTCTATTTCGGATTTAATGTTGATAATTTTTTGATTGTCAATAAGTAAAAATTTGATCCATGTATAGATTATTGTTTATCCAATTCAGCTGCTTTTTCTCTGGCAATCTTTGCAGCTGTTCTTAATAAAATTGCTTTGATTAATTTATCTCCGTCATTGTTTACTCTTGCGTCCACATCATCAAAGGTATCTTTATGCCCCATGTAGCCACCAAGTAAATTATTGTACTGTTTTACCACCGTATCTTTAGATAGCGAATTACCTTTAGCCAATTTAATATTAGCCTTTAACTTAGTTACGTCGGCATAGACTTTTTTATAATCAGGACTTTTATAGGCTAAGTCAAGACATTCTTTTTGAAGCTGTTCACTGGTTTTACTTTGTGACTGAGCTTTTACACTTAATGATACCAGGACCAAGGCAAGAAACAGGATATTTTTCATTTTTAACATTTTATTTACTATAAAGTGCACCTATACAAGAAATTTTCTTTTTAACCAGACAAAAAATTCCGAAATCGAACATCCGACTTCCGAAATCAATTATTTCCCATTCAAATTCGGCAATTCGCTCTTCCCTTTCAAATTCTTCTCTAAAAACTGGAAGCTCACATTCTGGATCAGCAAATAGCTTTGCCAGTTATAGGCAGCTCCATGCGCTCCCGGAGGGTAGATACGTAATTCGGCATCTTTGCCGGCATTGGTTAAGGCAGTTAACAGTTGCATGGTATTTGCCGGGTGTACGTTATCATCACTCATGGAGTGGATGAGCAATAAATGATCTTTCAGGTTTTTGGCATAAGTCATATCCGAGCTGGCTTTATAGCCCTCTTCATTTTCAGGCAAAGGCGCCATGTAACGTTCGGTATAAACGTCATCATACAAACGCCAGTCGGTAACAGGTGAGTTGGCTATACCTACTTTAAATACGCCGGGATGGGTCAATAGTGTGTAAGTGGTACTGTAGCCGCCATAGCTGGTGCCCATAATTGCCATGTTGTCTGCATCAACAATGCCCTTTTTAACCAGGTATTGGGCAGTTTCAACAAAATCGCTGCTCTCCAGCTTACCCAGTTGCTTATAAACAGATTTCATAAAGGCGCTGCCATAATTGGCTATTCCTCTGTTATTTACATTGGCAACTACATACCCGTTTTGAGCAAGCCACTGTGCCCAGGTATTAGTAGTAAAATTATCAAATATATCGTGTGATTCCGGACCACCATAAACCGTCATCACCAGCGGGTATTTTTTAGTTGGGTCGTAATTAAATGGCTTTATATAATAGCCATCAAGCTTTACACCGTCGCTGTTTGTGAACTGAAAATGTTCCTCGGGCGAGTAAGCATGCGTTTTTATAAACTCACTTACTCCCTGGTTATCTTCCAGCATTTTAAGCACCCTGCCTTTATCATCACTTAAAGCCACATGCCATGGCGTAGTTACATTGCTGTAATTGTCTAAAAAATACCTGGTATTGGGCGACATGTTTATGTCGTGGTAACCGCTCACGGTAGATAGTCGCTTCTTATTTCCCCCGTCAAAATTAACTGTCCAAAGCTCCTGGTTTAGCCCGCCTGTTTCTGCCGATAGGTAATAGATCTTTTTTGCCTCTGCGTCTATGCCTGTAACCTTTATCATATCCCAATCACCTTTTGTCACCTGGTTTAACAGTTTACCATCATACCCATAGCGGTAAATATGATAATATCCTGAACGATCAGACACCCAGAAAAACTCTTTCGATTTCTCGGGGAAGTAGATCATATCATTTACATTGGTATAAAAGTTAAAGATGGCAACCCAGGTTTTGTTCTGCTCTTCCAACACTACATGGTGTTCGCCAGTTTTTATGTTGAAGAAGTACAGTTTCATGTGGTTTTGGGCGCGGTTAAGCGTCATCAGGGCGATAACATCCGGGGTGCTGGTCCAGTAAATACGCGTGATATAAAAATCACCTGTTTCATCCGGAGTAAGCCAAACCTTTTTTCCTGATTCCACATCTACCACCCCAATTTTAACTGATGGATTTGCATCGCCAACCTGCGGGATGGATATATGGATATTATCAGGATGACCACCTTCATAGTTGGTCATCTGAAAATCAGGAACTTTGCGCTCATCAAATTGCCAAAAGGCCATGTATTTATTATCAGGCGACCAGTTCCATGCCTGTGCCTGACCAAATTCTTCTTCATAAACCCAATCATAATGACCGTTAAAGGTGCCGTGCTCATCGGTTTGGTCGTTAGTTAACTGTGTTTCTTTTGCTGTAGCAAAGTTGTAAACGTACATATTGCCGCCACGCTCAATACCTACCTTTGAGCCATCAGGCGATAATTCTGCCGAGCGCGCATCTTTAGCTGCTTGCTTTAACTGCTTACCTGCAAGATCATAAATATAATAATCGGATACACCTGAACGGCGATAAATTGGCCTGAAATTGGTTTTGAAAACCAAATGCTTTGAATCATGCGACCATTGGAACGATTCGTAATTGAAAGCACTGTCAGAGCCTGGAAACTTAAGGCCTTTGTTGGTGAACACCAGCTCATCCTTTTGCGTTTTGGCATCCATAGAACGGATCTCATCATTATTGATAAAAGAGTATTTGTTGCCGCCGTCTGTCCAGTTAACACTTTGCGGACCGGGGTTACCGTACAGCTTTCCGCCTGATTGCAAGGCATCCTCCAAACTTGCATATCCCGGCTTGGTTTGCGCCATTATGGTAAATGGCAATAACAGGCATATCGCAAGGGAACAAACTAAACTGGTGCGCATAAATTTATATTTCATAAAATGGTTTGTTTTTTCTGAATGGCTAAGCTAATTGAATTGGGGGAATTTGGCAATAGAGGCCAGAGATTAGAGATCAGAGGTTAGGTCTTGATTAATTCTAGCTAATTTTCAAACGTTTTCCCTCCTAATCTCTGGTCTCCAGCCTCTAATCTCTGCTTCAAAACCGTACATTTGTACCATGAAAGGGAAATCGCCTAAAGAATCGCATACTATAATGAACGAACTGGTATTACCAAATGATACCAATACACTTAACAATTTAATGGGCGGGCGTTTATTGCACTGGATGGATATTGCAGCGGCTATATCGGCACAAAAACATTGCAATCGGATTGTAGTAACTGCCTCTGTCGATAATGTTTCCTTTAAACATTCTATTAAACTGGGTGATGTAGTAACTATTGAAGCAAAAGTTTCAAGGTCATTCACTACCTCGGTAGAGGTAAGGCTTGATGTTTGGGCAGAGAATATCCCATCAGGTACCCGGGTTAAAAGCAATGAGGCATATTATACTTTTGTAGCACTCGACCAAAATGGCCGCACCATTCCTGTACCTGAATTACTACCTGAGACTATTGAGGATATGGTTTTATTTGAAGGCGCGCTTCGCCGCCGCCAGCTGCGCCTTATACTTGCAGGTAAAATGAAACCGGATGATGCTACTGAACTAAAAGCTTTATTTTTTGGAGAGAATCACGCATAAGCTTAATTAAGTTTACGTGTTTAGCGATTAGAATTTTAGAACACTTAATGTGTGTTTTATAAAAATTTTTGTCATTTCGAACGACAGAGAGAAATCTTCTACAGCTAACATTGACGCTATACAAACAAGCCGACCTACATGTTGCAGAAGATTTCTCCTCGTTCCTCGTTCGAAATGACATTAAGATTCGATTTGGTCAAAGCCTATCTTTTAATAATTCAATTAACTATAGATAGGCAAGTGTGAAAGCAAATCGTCTGTGAGGACACAGACGACGGTTAAATGGAATGACAAGTTTATAATTACGTATGCGCTACAGTAGTTTCGCTTCGTAAAATATCAAGCACCTGCGGAGTAACATTTCCAAAAAAGGATACACCAGAGGCTCCGTTTTTTAACGCGATCTGGATCCCTTGTCTTATCTCATCATCATTTTTAAAATCAGATAAATAAAGGCCTGCATACAACGGGAAAGAGCCTGCCAAAAAATGGATGCCCTCGGCAACCGCATTGCCTATCCAGGTCACTTTTTCTTTATAAAACCCATGATAGATCATCGGGCACACACCATCAAGTTTAAAGTTTGTCCAGTCTTGCCTTACATTACGGCGGGCAACTTCAGGGGTGGGAAATACCGCTGCTGTAATTAATTTTTTATGCTGATGGGCTATTGCCGATAAACTGTTAACCACCCTGGCTATGTTATTATACCTGAACAAACGCCATGAAAGGCTGGCTTCAGGATATTGAATATCAGCCAGATCAGTTTCGTATTGCTCCTTAAATTTAGCACGGCAAACTTCGCAGTAGCAATAATCATATTCTGGCAGTTCCTTTGTTTGTTCAATTTTGTAATTGCCCCACAGGTTTACAGGCAATACCACATCGCAATAACGCACATAATCCAAATGGATGCCATCTACATAATCCTTGCTTAAAATATCAGTTACCTGTTGCTCCAAATATTGCTGCACTTCGGGGCGCGATGGGCACAGCCAGCGGTAATAATTTACATACGGTGGCTTATCCGCACACGAATCTCCATTCCGGTTTTTGCTATACCATTCAGGATGTGTGGCTAAAAGTTCGGCACGGTTAAAAGTCCAGATCCAGCGATGAGCTTCCAATCCGTGGGCTTTTGCCGCACGAAAATGTCTTTCGCTGTCGGCTTCAAAAAATATCCCTGTTATTCCACCGGCTTTAAAAGCCGTATAACGGGTTTTCAGATCATCATCCGTATCTTTCTGATTGGGGTTTGTCCACACCCAATTTTTAAGTTTATTATGCTTTTTACTTGCTTTAATAGCTGCAGATTCGCCATTTAAAGGCAATTGAGATGCTACGCCAACTAACAGGCTGGCTTTTAAAAAGTCCCGTTTATTCATTTCAGTTATTATTTAGCTGGCCTATCAATCCTTCCTGATTTATTGTCCAGGTAATGTGATCTGCTTCATCAGTTATAGTTGCCATAAATTGATGCGCAGTAGCTTCAATTTGCAGGTTATTTGCCCGTCCGTTTATAGTTACTTTGCTCCCGAGGTTAAATTTATCTACCGATTGCGCATATTCACTATGCTGACCGCGCCATTCCCTTTGCTTGTAATAGATCAGCCATAAATACTGTTTTTGCAATTCGGCATAGGGCAAGGCGAATACAGCATTATTATCATTCTTTTTGCTGAATTGTACGTACCCCCAGCGTTCAGGGAAATGCATATTTATTAGCCCTTGTGGCGACCATACCCAGTTATGCTCGGGCAATGTGCGGCCGGTACTGTCTTTTAGTTTTACATATTTACCATCAACAGCTTTGGTATCCCACTCCACCCGCGAAATGTTTAAGCGCCATACTGCCCCTTCTCTTGGCGTTGAGCGATAGCCTGAACCGAGAGCCTTAAAGGGAATGGAAACTTCCAGTGTCCAGCCTTTATCTACATCCGAAGGATCATTTAACGTACCCTGAACCTTAACTGCTGATCGCATGCCTTTTGCATCCCAGTTACCCATAGGGTTGCCGTTGTTACGATAAGGTTTATTCAAATACAGGTCGAAAATGGTGTTTATGGCATTATATTCTAACTCAAAATATTCATGTGTTGTTCCGTTAGGGTCGATAAAAAATTCCAGGTCGTTTTCATGAAAAACAATATCATCCCGGTGCTTAAAGTAAGCCCATACATTAGGATCCATGATCCGTCCGGCTATATACAGACAGCTATCGTCCCAAAGCATTTTTACATTTGTTTGCAGTGGCGGCTTGGGTTTTCTGTCACCTTCAATATCTACAAAATCATCTGTCCACCGGGCTTGCTGCCATGCGGCATCATTTAAATCGCCGTCGATAACAGGTGGTGTTTTTGTATAATTAACGATGTACCCTTTGGGGATTGTGAATAAATTTTCTAAACCTTTAAATGGTGACTGTGCAACAACACTTAAAGGGCCGAGCAGCATAAGCCCGGCAATAATTGCTTTAGGAGATAGATGTTTATACATGTTTTTGCTTTTATTTGCTGCCTAATTGAACAATGTGATCAAATTCCTCACGTTTAAGGCCCATTACTGATAGCCTTCCCTGGCGCACAAGGTGAATATCCTTTAAAAACTCATCAGCTTTTATCTGTTCCAGGGTAACCGGGGTTTTCAGGCTCTCAACAGGTACAAGATCAACTACAATCCAGTTTGGGTCGCTGGTGGTTGGGTCCTGGTAAAACTCTTTGGCAACTTTGGCAATGCCTACTACTTCTTTACCCTCGTTGCTGTGGTAGAACAGTACAGGGTCGCCCTCCTTCATTTCACGTAAATTATTACGTGCCTGGTAATTGCGTACGCCATCCCAAAAGGTGCGCCCTTCTTTATTAAATTTTTCCCAACTGTATTTTTCTGGTTCCGATTTTACAAGCCAATATTGCATAACTAAGGTTTTTCCCAAATGTAATGAAAATAGGAAAATTGGAAAGAGGTTTGATGAAATGTGAATAAATGTAGTGGGTGAAAGCCTTATTTGAATTTATTAAAGAGTAAGGAAATAAGGAAATCGTTGTTGTGAGGAACGAATATCAGTTATACATCTGAACAAAACTATTTCGCTGAATAAACGACATAATCATTTCCTACGCTTTTTTCTGAGAAATTGCTATATCCGGGGAAATTTTTAAAATATGCAGAAGCTTTATTCGCACCAATCGATTTTGACATTACGATATAAATTGGTCCTGCATGACCTAAATATATGTCGAGACCCTTCTCTGCCTTTCCATGTTCAAATGTAATAATACGATTATGACTAACTTCAAGACCAAGTTCAGGGCTCAAAAATACAAATATGGCGTTGTGTTGTAATTCATCTAATTTTCTTACATAATTTAAAGTAAGCTGATCAATAGCTACCTGGGCAAAACCGGTAGTTCCATGACTGGCGTAATTTGCATTCCTGTCAAAGCCGGTAACCATAAATTTATAACCTTTATAGGCAATAAAAAGCCACATCGCCGCCGCCAATAAAATGTACGGCCGGTTAAGCTTGCCCAGAACAAAAATAATACCGGGCGTTACAATGAGGCCGATAATACGCATATGCCTTGCCTCATAAGAAATATTTGCCTGCCTGAGAAAATTGATCCCAAAAAACAAAATTGCTGCTACGTAAAATAAGACCATTAGTAATTTGTAGTTGGCGTTTGGAACAGATTTATAAATATGGTAAACAAGAAATATATTTATTAGGGCAAGTGCTACTATTATACCAGTTGGGTGATTGATAATGCCATTTGTCAAATCATCTATTGAAAATCCGGATAATAAAGGGGAAGCTGCCGGAAAACTAAAAGTTTCCCAGGCCAATTTCATGCCAGGCGTATCCGAAGCCGGATTTTTTCCTTTTGACAAATAAGTAGCATAAATAATTACTAGCGATAAGATCACAGGTATACCTATACTTACGCCATTAATTATCCTGGTAACAAATTTCTTTTTGGTAGACAATCGGATCCAAAGAAACAACACCCCGGATAAATAAATCCATAGAAACGCTGATTTGCAAAAAAAACCAATTACACCAGATACCAGGACGAAAACAACCATTAGCCAATCTACTTTCGTAAAAGCAGCACATCCCAATAAAAACCATCCTAAAAAAGCGAAAATTATTATTTCGCCCCCATTATAAAAAATATAAGGTGTAAGATAGGCTTGTTGGCAGGCAATAAATGCAATGCTAATAGAAGAAACTAATGCTGTGAAGCCAACTCGTCTAAAAAAAGCATATAGTCCTGATAGACCAATTAATGAACATATAGTGACAGTTAAAGCCGCGGCTTTGCCAATAGAAATTTTTAATAAATTGGCAAAAAAGTATGGTACAAGATATTGCCCGGGTGACCACCATGACATAAAACCGCTATTATTTTTGCTTATGTCAGTGTGATCTGGCTGGGAAATTATATTGAAAACACTTCCCATTTTCATGCTTCTTAATACATTAAATCCCCAACTGGGATCCGGGTATATAGCAGGCGGGTAAATAAAGGCTATTATTCCATTTACTAAAGTAAATAACCCTACGAAAGTCAATATCAGTACAGGTAATTTAGGCTTTATTGACATTAATATAAATGTGTTAATAATTTCACAAAAGAAATCATTTGCAGGTGAAGCTAAATAAAAATAAATTAGGAATTATTATGATTGTTAGTCGATTTGATGAATAACATTATTTGATAGAAAATGCTTAATAAGTTTAAGAATAGTATCGTTATTTCTATTTATGTCGACTCTAATCATTCAAGCGAAGGACGCTTGAATGATTAGAGTTTTAAATGTTCACGCCAAAACCATTTGAGCACATACGATAGTAATGATAAAAGAGTCATTCCTTTCTCTTTTACACCAAGTCAAACTACCCTTTCCTACCCCTCTTTTCTCCAATATCCAGCAAAGTATAGCTTTAAAACAAAATTATCTTTCTCATTATCAACGCATTAAATTATTTTATAAAAAATAAATAGAACTATGTATTGCATATTACTGTATTAAACATATATCTTTGTGACATACAATAAGAAATAAACGCTCCAAAAAGAAATATTAACCTCTACAAGGCATTAACCTTTAACAAACAATAAAATGAAAACAAGCTTTTTTATAGCCGCTTTCTGCCTCCTTTCCCTAAGCATTTTCATTGGATGGGTAAAATTTGAAAGAAACAGCGATGATCTTTCTATTTCTGTATCCGACACCGATGATACTTTTACCTATACCTCCTCATTTAATGAGGATTACACGGGCAGAGTACAGGATTATATTAACCATAGTATAAAGCCAAACGGTCTTTTCAAATCAACACACGATTATTTTGATGTAACAACCACCCTTGCGGATAAAACAGAATTCTATGTAAAAGAGTCGCCAGGTAAACTAAAAATAGAGATCGATAAAAAAAGAAACTCATATGCATCATACATGCGCATAAAAAAGATGTGCGAAGGCTTGAGTAATATTTTAAAAGAGCGTTGAGGGTAGAGATTGGAGGCCAGCGATTAGTTGGGAAAAATCGGGGAGGTCTGAAAGAGGAAATGTTCAAATACACTAATTCAATAATTATAAAAACATATGAAAAAAATCATCCTTACCCTATCCATGCTTGTTGCTTTAGGCACAGTATGCTTTGCACAATGCGATAAAAAAGTTGTGCTTACATCTTCAAAAACAGAACATTTGGACGCTGCGGGCACTGTAATCCGCACGAATGATGAAACAGCCGAGATTGACATCACCAAAACTACGGTGGATATCAGCGTAAATGACGACCATAAAATGAATGGTACCATTACCGATAATACCTGTAACTGGACGGTGCCTTTTAAAGAAGGCAAAAGCGTGATGCATATAAAAATGAGTAACGATAACGGCGAAGAGAAAAAAGTAACCATAACCATTGAAGGTAAAGATGGTAAGGTTACCCTTTTATTTGAGATGGAGGGCGAGCCTGGCGATAGGGTACGAGTTGGGATTGACAAATTTGTGGAAAAGGCTTAGCCTAAATTAACCTCTAAAAACTACATTTTCAGACTTACGAAACTTTAAAAACTTCGTAAGTCTTTCTCCATCTATTTAACGCCTATCACCCTACCCTTTTCATCCAATGTTTCAATAACGGGTTGGTTTTGCTTATTTATGTAGATATTCAGCCGGGGTTTTCCATTTGCGTCATTTAAAAACAGGCCAACTTCTCCGTTTGTATTTTTTCCCACAAAAAGCCTTTGATGTGTAAATCCGGCAGCCTTTAGTTTTTTAATACCATCATTAAATGCATTAGTATCTTTCAGGTTTTTTAATGAATCAAAATAAGCCAGTCGTTTTGATAAAGTAAATTCATCATTTCTGTCCCACATATTAAGCCCATAGCTTCTTACAATTTTATTGCCGTCCTTGTCCTGCTCATATTGCAGCTGCATAATCTGGTCATTTTTATATTGATCGAAAGAATAGGTCATGCTTGCAACGTTTTTATTTCCATCATAAACCAGCCCGCCATCTTCATCTCCTTCATCATTAAAAAATATCATTCCTGCGGGGCGGTCGCGGGTGGGTAAGTCTTTATTATCCATTCTGCCGGGGTGCTGCATTTCTTTGTTGCTGATTACCATCCGCAGCTTTCCGGTCTTTTCAATAATATTTATACGTTCGGCAGTAATTTCTTTATAATGGCCATTATTAAAATTCGGCATATACACTATTAATGCCAACACCACCAGCGTTAATACGATAGCGTAGATTTTTAATATCCTAACTTGCTTGGCTAAATTTTCCATGTGGGTAATAAGCTATTTAATTCTCCTTGTAAACTGTATTAATGCAAAATTTTAAATACAAGCTCTCTCATTAAGCCACCATGGTCGGTATTTGAATCAACGCCTTTGCTTTTTAAATCATACTCTCTCAGGTAGCTTATAATTTGCATGGTTTTACCATAATTATAATTGCGGGCAGCTTGCTCGTAATCCTTTATAAAATATGGGCTGACACCCAGCTCGCGGGCAAGATTTTGCGGGGATTTATCTCTTACATAATGGTAAGTAAGCACCTTGCTGAAGTAGTTGTTCAAATTCCCTAAAACCAGTACTATGGGGTTGGCTTTGGGATTGGCTTCAAAGTAATTGATAATCTGGTTAGCTTTAAAAGCATCTTTTTTAGCCAAGGCAGTCTGCAACTCGAACACATTATATTCTTTGCTTATGCCGATGTTATCGTGAATATGTTTTAGTGTGATCTCCTGCCCTGCCTGTACATTCAGCATCAGTTTTTCGAGCTCATTAGAGATCTTCGACAGGTCATTGCCAAGATATTCAGCCAGCATTAATGAGGCTTGCTGATTTATCTTGTACCCTTTTTCGGCTATAAAACCTTCTACCCAGGCTGGTATTTTGCTATCATATAATGATGCCGATTCGAAAATAAGCCCATTTTTTTCAATGGCTTTGTATGTTTTTTTCCGCTTATCAAATTTGCCGTACTTATAGCAAAAAACCAGGATGGTACTCGCCAATGGATTTTCAAGATAGCTTAATAATGGGTTCATTCCCTTTTTATCAGCATCATCATTTCCCCATTTCATATCCTGGGCTTCTTTAACCAAAACCACCTGGTAATCGGCCATCATCGGGTAACGCTTGGAGGCATTGAGCACAGTCATAATATCCGTATCCTTACCATAAAGGACTGTTTGATTGAAACCTTTTTCGGCTTCGGATAACAGTTTATGCTCTATATGATCGCTAACCAGGTCAATAAAATATGGTTCCTCACCATGCAACAGGTACAGTGGTTTATATTTTCTATTCTTAATATCTTTTATAATGTCGGCAGCATTCATCAGGGTGCAAATTAAGGATTTTTGGTGAGTGATTGATTAGGTTAAGTGGTGAATAGTTGAAATACTATTGGATGCTTTCTTAATCACACGCAACTACTCAATGATCTACTACTCACTATTCACCTTAAACATTAGGATTCCCCTTATAAAATTTCCACTTTCGCATAATGGATTTGCTATTGCCGCTTAACCTGCCTCCATACCCTTTCAAAATAAGTGACCTTAAAGGGCAGTTAACCTTGTTTGATGTGATCAGGAAAAAAAATATCGTTATCACTCCCGAAGAATGGGTGCGGCAACATTTTGTACAATATCTTATCAATCAAAAAAACTACCCGAAAACACTAATAAAGCTTGAAGGCGGACATAAGCTTCACGGAATGGCCAAACGATCCGATATTGTGGTTTATAACTCATCGGGTAGGAAAATCTTATTGGTTGAGTGCAAGGCGCCTTCAGTAGTTGCTGATCAGAAAACCTTCGATCAGGTAGCCAGGTATAATATGGTTCACAAAGTTGAGTTGCTTGCTGTTACCAATGGGTTACAACATTATTATTGCCGCATCGATTTTAATAAACAGGACTATGAGTTTATAAAAGAATTGCCCGACTATAAAGAGCTATGACCATCAACCGTAAGCACCAGGTTTTGAATTTTCTCCATCAAATCTTCAGGTTTAAACGGTTTTGATACGTAATCATTCATTCCCGCATTTAATACCTGTTCTTCAATGTCCAGTAATGCAGTTGCCGTTAATGCAATAATAGGAACTCCGGCTTTCCTTGCATCCGGAAGTTTTCTTATTTCCATTGCTGCATCAAAACCATTCATTACGGGCATTTGTAGGTCCATCAAAATAATATCGAAATTATCCTCCTTAAAAACCTCAATAACGCGTTTACCATTTTCGGCAATGGTTGGTATTATATTCCATTTTGAAAGGAGCTTTTTCATCAGCAAAACATTTACGGGGTTATCTTCAGCAATAAGCATCCTCAGGCTGCTTACCCCATCTGCGTTTTGTAATAAAGAATACTTCGTGCTAACTTCGTTAGTCCGCAGTGTTGGCACCATAAATTTCATATTAAATGAAAAATCGGAACCCTCGCCAAGCTTACTGGAAACATGCATTTGTATGTTTTGCAGTTCCAGTAAACGTTTTACAATAGCCAGCCCCATGCCTGTACCACCGTATTGACGGGTGGTGGTTATTGATTCTTGTGTAAAAGGCTCAAAAATGCTTTGCAGGTTATCCTTATCTATCCCAATACCAGTGTCTTTTACTGTAAAGGTTATAGTTAATTTATTGCCGCGGTCTTCGTGGCAAAAGGCCTTAACATATATATTTCCTTCGCGGGTAAATTTTATAGCATTACTTATCAGGTTAAAAAGTATTTGGGTAAGCCTCGTCGGGTCGCCAAGTAATAACCTGTTATTAAGCGCAGGATCAATTTTAAGATTAAACTTCAGGCCTTTTTCTTCAGCTTTTATCATTTGTGCCCCGCAAATATTATCCAGTAATTCACCCAGGTTAAATTTGATGTTCTCAAATGTTACTTTACCGGCTTCTATCTTATTAAAATCGAGTACATCATTTACAATTGACTGCAGGTTGTTTGCTGATGATTTCAATACATTAAGGTTTTCTCTTTGATCGGCTCTTGGGTTAGCCATTATCATCAGGTTACTCATACCAACAATAGCATTAAGCGGCGTACGAATCTCATGCGACATGGTAGCCAAAAACTCGGTTTTTATCTGCGACGATTTTTCAGCCTTTTCAATTGCCAAAGCCAGCCTGCTATTCAGGGTTGCCTGTTCATCACTGGTTTCTTTAAGCTGTTTTATATTCTTAAAAAATGCCGTATAAAAATGACTATGAATAAAAACAATAATTATAAAATTGGCAAACATGCTGATGATGATCGTTGACTGATCAATACTTTCGGGCCTGAGCGGAATGAAATAGCTTTCATTGTATTCGAGCACATAAAATCCCATTACCGGGATAATGTTTATAAGGGAATAGGCCAAACCCCAGCTTTGACCAAGCATATAATAACTGAATATTACTACCAGTAATATTACCTGGATGGTAATAACATCAACCTTTTGAATAACGATGAAGACATTGCTTAAATTGACAAGCGTTGCTATAATAAGCAACGCATGCGATACGTAACGCCATTGAGGTCGGTAAGTGAGATATTTAAATAAAACAACCACACAAACCAATACAACACCAGAGGTAATTGTAAGTAAATCGAGGTGTTGAAAATAAACGCTGATGAATAACCCGGCAACCGCAACGAATACTATATAGAAGCCATAATACAGCAAACGGATACGTGCCTGATCGAGTATGGACTGGTCATTCGAGATTATATTATTAATAGAAAAATTGAAAAAACCTGCGTCCTTACTCATTAAAATATCAGAGTTATCTGTTAAAGTTGCTTATAAAAAATAGGAATAGCAAGGAGAAAAAATTGGTGCCCTGCTCATAAATAATTTATCGCAAACTTATATGCAATTAGCAAGCCAAAGCAGCCAGGCTATTTTCCAGTATTTTCAGTTTAGCTTCCGCGTCAGCTTTTTTCTTTAATTCAATTTCAATTATTTCAGGCTTTGCATTGCTCATAAACCGTTCGTTCCCTAACTTTGAGTTAACCGATTTTAAAAATCCGTCTAAATACTCTTTCTCTTTTTTCAGGCGCTCACACTCAGCCAGTGGGTCTATGGTTTCATTAAGTGGCACATAGAACTCATCCGTAGATACCATGAAACCAGCGGCTTGACTAATTTTGTCGGTAACAAAATCAAACGCGTCGATGTTCCCTAATTTGGTAATTATTAATTCGTAATTTTTATATGGGACATTTGAATTTGCTTTTACAGAAAGTGCCAGCTTTTCTTTGGGTGGAATTTGTTTTCCGTTACGAATATTACGAACCTGGGTTATGATCTGTTTCACAATCTCAACATCGTCCAAAAGCCGTGTATTTATTTGCCCATATTTCGGTAATTGGGCAATGATGCAGCAATCAAATTCAGCACGTTCTCCAAACAGCTCATCATGCCACAGCTCTTCCGAAATAAATGGCATAAAAGGATGAAGTATCTTTAAGATGTTTTCGAAAAATGAAATAGTTGCTGTATATGTTTCCGCATCTATAGTTTGCTTTTCAACCCCTTGCTGATAAACCGGCTTAATCATTTCCAGATACCAGGCACAAAAGTCGTCCCATACCAGTTTGTAGGTGGTCATTAATGCTTCCGACAGGCGGAACTGATCAAAGTTGCTTTCAATTTCGGTTAAAGCCTGGTTGAACCTGCTCCCGAACCAGTCAATAGCTACCTGGTTATTATTTGCAAGGCTTTCATCCACCTCCCAACCCTTTACCAGTTTAAAGGCATTCCAAATTTTATTGGCAAAATTCCGGCCCTGCTCGCAATAACTTTCATCGAACATCAGGTCATTCCCGGCAGGAGAGCAAAGCAGCATCCCTACCCTAACGCCGTCGGCCCCAAACTTTTCTATCAAATCTAAAGGATCTGGCGAGTTGCCTAACGATTTTGACATCTTACGCCCGAGCTTGTCCCGAACAATCCCGGTGAGGTAAACATTCTTAAAAGGAGCTTCACCCCTAAACTCGTGTCCGGCCATTATCATCCTGGCTACCCAGAAAAACAGGATCTCGGGCGCAGTAACCAAATCATTGGTTGGATAATAGTAATTTATGTCGGCATTGTTTGGATCTTTAAACCCATCAAATACCGATATAGGCCAAAGCCATGATGAAAACCAGGTATCAAGCACGTCTTCATCCTGAACAAGGTCTTCAAATTTGAGATCTGAGATTTGAGACTTGAGACTTTTTGCTTCTTCAAACGCTTCTTCGCGGGTTTTGGCGATCACAAACTGACCGTTTGGTAAATACCACGCTGGAATCTGTTGTCCCCACCACAGCTGACGACTAATAGTCCAGTCGTGGACATTCTCCATCCAATGGCGATAAGTATTTACAAATTTTTCGGGGATCAACTTTATATCGCCTTTCAAAACAGAATCCAAAGCAGGTTTAGCCATTTCTTCCATCTTGCAAAACCATTGCATAGAAAGTTTAGGCTCTATAGCTGCATCCGTTCTTTCCGAAAAACCAATCTGCGATTTATAGTCTTCAACCTTATCCAGGTAGCCCTCGGCTTCTAATAACGCAGCTATTTTTTTCCGGGCGGCAAAACGATCTTCACCAACCAGTATCTGCGCTTTTTCGTTAAGTGTCCCGTCGTCGTTTAAAATATCAATAACAGGAAGGTTATGTTTTTGGCCGAGTTCATAATCATTCAAATCATGTGCAGGGGTCACTTTTAAGCAACCTGTACCAAAATCCATTGTTACATATTCATCTGTAATAATGTTAATCGCTTTATCAATCAGAGGAATGCGAACTTGGCGTCCATGTAAATCAAGATACCTAGGATCATTAGGGTTAACACAAATTGCTGCATCAGCCATTATTGTTTCTGGACGAGTTGTAGCGATGGTAAGATAGTCTTGAGTCTGAAGTCCTGAGCCTGAAGTCAAATCCTGACTCGAGACTTTAGACTCTGGACTTACGACTTTATAGCGTATATAATATAATTTCTGATTTACTTCTTTACGAATAACTTCCTCATCACTAACTGCGGTTTTTCCTTGTGGGTCCCAGTTTACCATGCGTACACCGCGATAAATCAATCCCTTTTTATAAAGATGTATAAACGTATCAATTACTGCTTCCGACAGATCGTCTTCCATAGTAAACCGCGTACGGTCCCAGTCGCAGGATGCACCGAGTTTTTTTAGCTGATCCAGTATGATGCCGCCGTATTTTTCTTTCCATTCCCAGGCATAGCTCAAAAACTCTTTGCGGGTTAAATCTTTCTTGCTGATACCGCGCTCTTTAAGCATAGCAACCACTTTTGCTTCGGTTGCAATGCTGGCATGGTCGGTACCAGGTACCCAACAGGCGTTTTTGCCTTTCATACGAGCACGGCGGACTAATACATCCTGTATGGTATTGTTCAACATATGCCCCATGTGAAGCACACCAGTGACATTTGGCGGCGGGATCACTATTGTATATGGCTCGCGTTCATCAGGCACCGATTTAAAAAAATCGTGCTTTAACCAGTAACTGTACCACTTTTCTTCAGTCTCTTTGGGCAGGTATGTTTTAGAAATACTCATAAGGGCGCAAATTTAATAAAAGAAAGTCCATAGTCGATAAACCATAGTCCATAGTTTTTTGAGGAAAACAAATCAACACGTGAAAAGAGCAAGCATTCCTCTTTTTCGTTATATCTATGAACTATTGACCATGGTCTATTGACTTCTCATTCCCTGCCACAATATTTTTACAATTAAACAGTTACCCTTATATACACTTCACAGGCTATGAAAACATTGCCATTACACCGCTTTTTACTCGAAATGTTAAAAAGAGCGCGATCATCTTTCTTAATAAAGTGGTTTAACCGCTAATATTATCACTTGTCCGTTTGCAGGCATCATCCATAATTTGCTAACTTTAGTTTTTAAGTAACTGACATATGATATTTAATACAAAAAACTTAATGCTGATGGGTTTGGTGTGCCTGTCGGCGGGCGCTTTTGCGCAAAACGGCAAAAAAATTAAGGATAAGCCGAAAACACCAAATATTTCCCTGGATCTCAAAAAGTATATCGACCCTGCTAACATGGATCAGTCCGTTAAGCCGGGGGATGATTTTTTTGAATATGCCAACGGCGCATGGGTGAAAAACAATGCCATCCCTGCCAAGGAGACCCGCTGGGGCAGCTTTGGTATTTTGCATCAGGAAAATACAGACAGACTGAAAGGCATTTTGAACGAGGTAAGCAAAACCCCTGGTCAGCCAAAGGGCAGTCTGAAGCAACGGGTAGGCGATCTCTATGCCAGTGGTATCGATAGTGTAGCAATTGAAAAACGTGGCTACGACCCGATAAAACCCGACCTTGAACGGGTATCTAAGGTAATTGATCTTGATGGTGTTGTCCGCGAAGCAATTTATGAGCGTACACATGGGGTTGGTAGTCCATTGTTTGGTTTTGGGGTTGGACAGGATTCCAAACACCCTACTGTGAATATATTAAGTTTTGGACAAGGCGGCACCAGCTTGCCTGATAGGGATAATTACCTAAAATCGGACGAGCGTACCAAAAAGATACAGGCAGCTTATAAGCAGTATATTATAAGCCTGTTCAAGCTGACCGGTACGAGTGATGCTGACGCTGCTAAGAATGCCGAGACTATCTTCAACATTGAAACAGCTTTTGCAAAAGCCCAGTTGAGCCGCGTTGCTATGCGCGACCCCAATAAAACTTATAACAAGCTTTCGGTAAAGGATTTTGGTGCTCTTACACCGCATTTGAAATGGAATGATCTGCTGCCGCTGATGAGTATACATGGGCAGGATACTATAATTGTTTCTTCTCCTGATTTCTATAAATCAACAGATGCACTCCTTGCCTCAACCCCGGTTGATGACTGGAAAACTTACCTTACCTGGAACGTGCTGAAAGGTTCGGCATCGTCGTTAAGCTCAGCATTTGAAAAGGCAAGCTTTAATTTCAGCAGTGCGCTAAGCGGGCAAAAAGTTCAGGCTCCGCGTGATGAGCGTATGTCTAATCTGGTAGACGGTAGCTTGGGTGAATTGCTCGGTCAGATCTATGTAGAGAAGTATTTCCCGCCTGCAGCAAAAGAATCTATGTTAAAACTGGTAAATAATCTTAAAGCTACTCTTGCTGAACGCATCCAGGGCCTTGTATGGATGAGTGCAGAAACAAAGGCCCGCGCCCTTAAAAAACTGGCTGCATTTACAGTGAAGATAGGCTATCCGGATAAATGGCAAAATTATGATGGCCTGGAAATAGATCGTGATGATTATGCAGGAAACCTTCGCCGTATTTCATTGTGGCGTTATAACTATAATGTTAGCCAGCTTGGCAAACCTGTTGACAAAACCCGTTGGGGCATGAGCCCGCCAACTGTGAACGCGTATTACAGCCCTACCAATAATGAGATCGTTTTCCCTGCCGGGATACTACAGTTCCCATTCTTTGATTTCAGAGCTGACGATGCCGTGAATTATGGCGGCATAGGCTCGGTAATAGGCCACGAAATGACTCATGGATTTGACGATCAGGGCCGGCAGTATGATGCCGACGGTACACTACGTGATTGGTGGACAAAGGATGATGCCGACAAGTTTAAATTCCGTGCCGACCAAGTAGTGAATCAATACAATCAATTCACTGTTGTTGATACCATCCATGTTAACGGGAAACTTACACTGGGTGAAAACCTTGCAGATCTTGGCGGTTTAAATGTAGCTTATGCTGCCTTTAAGAAAACCAAAGAAGGGCATTCACAAACTAAAATTGATGGTTTTACACCCGACCAGCGTTTCTTCCTTTCATGGGCACAGGTTTGGAGAAGCTCGCAAAGGCCTGAATCTGCCGCACAGCGTATTTTAACAGACCCACACTCGCCTGAGCAATACCGTACCAATGCCCCTATAACCAATATTGATGCATGGTATAAGGCGTTTAATATTAAGCCGGGTGATAAAATGTATAAGAAACCTGAAGACAGAACCAAGATTTGGTAGTCCGCGTAGTTATTTAAAATGTTAAGTCGAAGCCTGCTGAAAAGCGGGCTTTGTTTTTATTTCTCTATTGTATTGGTTTACTATTAATTTATTGAATACATAAACCGTAAATTTGCCTTATCTATTCTATGAATAATTTAAAAATGAACAAATCTCTGATTTTTTCCGTCTTACTTATTAACCTGTTAATTACCAGCGCTTATGCCCAGGATAAAAAAGTAGCAGTTGTTACATTTTATGCTGTTAATCAAATTGGCTTGCCTGATTTCGGATCAGTAGCAGCGGCAGCAAGGTTAGCGAGCGATCCTGATTTTAATTTAAGACCTATGTTGAAAAAATTCCATGATCAGTTTTTCGGAGATTATTCAAAAGGCTTTCCATTTCAGTTTTTACCCGAAAGTGAAGTTTTTAATAACGAAGCCTATAAAACTTTTATTCCAGAACAGGGAAAGGTTAGTGTTAGCGATATGCTAAAAAGTAGTGGATATACTGCAATAAAAGGATACCAGGTAGTATTGCCGGTAAAAGGGGATAGTAATGAGAAGAACCTGTTAAAGATGTTTGACCAATGCGACGGCATAATGGAGGTGTATGTAAATTTTGACCTTGAAGCAAAAGGATTTGGAGGTATGGGACTGGTTAAGGTTGATGCACATGCGACTATTGTATTATTTAACAAGAATGGTGACAAGGTATTTTCTATAAATGAACATGCTTTGTCGAAGAATGAAGGCGCACTTATTGCCGGATTACCTTCAATTACCCCAAAAAAGATATTGCCATTGTGCGAAAGCGCTTTGGACGAACTGATCCCGGTGTTGCAAAATGATATGCCTAAAATGGTAAAAAAGGCTAATGCAAAGTTGTAATTAACACGTTTAGCGATTAAAATTCCCGAAGATCTAAAAAGTATATTTTATAAAAAATGTTGTCATTTCGAACGACAGAGAGAAATCTTCTGCAGTTAACGATGGCGCCATGCAAGTAGCCGACTCACATATTGCAGAAGATTTCTCCTCGTTCCTCGTTCGAAATGACATTCGGGGTTGTTCCTTTGTTAAAGTTTATCTTTTAATAGGTTAAACAGCTAATTCAATTTAACAATGATCTTCCCGAATGATTTGCCGCTTTCGAGATGTTTAAATGCTTCCTGAACTTTTTCGACAGGATAAACAGAATCAATTACAGGTTTAATATTATTAACCTCAACAGCTTTTACCAAATTTTCAAAATCCTCTTTGCTGCCAACTGAATATCCCTGCAGACGGATATAGTTCATGATAATGAGTGAAGCATCAAAAGATAGTTTGCCGCCTGTTAAAAAGCCGATAATCCCTATGTAAGCGTGCTCTTTACACGATAGAATAGATTGAATTATAGATTCGCTTCCCCCAACATCTATCGTAAAATCCACACCTGTTCCACCATTTAAACGTTTTACATCCTTGCTCCATTCGGGGTTCTTTTTATAATTAAAAACCTGATGAGCGCCAAGGGTTTTCAACCTATCCAGCTTTTCATCAGTGCCTGAGCTTGCAATTACTTTTGCACCTAATGCCACAGCTATTTGAAGCGCAAATAAAGATACGCCTCCGCTTCCCTGGGTTAAAACGGTTTGCCCTGCTTGTATGTGTGCATTGGAAACCAAATTTGTCCAGGCAGTTAAGCCACTTACGCTAAGGGTAGCCGCTTCTTCATCGGTAAGGTTTTCGGGTGAGGCAACCAGCGCATCCTCGGGAACAGCAACATACTCGGCAAGTGTACCGGGGGTTTGCAAGCCTACGCGAATTGCATTTGTTTCGGGAGTTATATTTCCTGCCATCCATTTTTGTACAAAATGCAGCATTACCCTGTCGCCAGTTTTCCATTTGGTAACATCAGTCCCTACACTTTCTACAATTCCGGCACCTTCGGAAACCGGAATATGTGGTAATTTTAAATCGGGGATAATAGAACCCTTTATCATCTGCAAGTCCAGGTACTGAAGTGCAGCAGCTGTGATACGAACCAGTACTTCTCCTGATTTTATAGATGGTTTGTGTATTTCTGATAATGTTAAATTCTCAATCCCGAATTTGGTAATCTGTACTGTTTTCATTTATGTTGCCTTGTGTGTATATAACAACAACTATAAAGAAGTATTTGTTAGATGCAAAACATTAATTCCTAGAATATCGCCTCAGCAATCTTCTTAGTTGGTCCTGGGTTACTCATGGTATAAAAATGGAGCACAGGTACACCAAAGTCCATTAATTCTTTACACTGATTGATCATCCATTCAATGCCGGCTTCTTTCACTTCCTTTTCTGATTTGCAGGCATGCACAGCATCACTTAAGTCTTCGGGTATATCAATGTGGAATATTTTTGGCAGATTGATCAGTTGCTTTGACGAGGTAATTGGCTTTAAGCCCGGAATGATAGGCACATTGATTCCATTTTGCCTGCATTGCTTTACAAACTCAATATATTTTTGATTATCAAAAAACATCTGGGTTACAATAAACTGGGCCCCCATATCAATCTTCTGTTTCAGATATTTAAAATCTGTTTTTAGATTAGGCGCTTCAAAATGTTTTTCGGGATAACCTGCTACACCAATACAGAAGTTGGCATTTACAACTTCATGGTCTTCATATAAATATTTACCATTATTCATATCGGCCACCTGCTGCAACAGGTCTGTAGCATAAGCATGACCACCAGGAGTAGGTATAAAAGAAGTATCGGCATGGCGTGCATCACCACGTAAAACCAGCACGTTGTCTATCCCTAAAAACTGAAGGTCTATCAGGGCATTCTCGGTCTCTTCTTTTGTAAAGCCTCCGCAGATCAGGTGAGGCACGGCATCAACTTTATACCTGTTCATGATAGCTGCACATATAGCAACCGTTCCAGGGCGTTTCCGGTAAGCTACTTTTTCGAGCAAGCCATTATCATGCTGTTTATAGATATAGTCTTCCCTGTGATAAGTTACATCAATAAATGGTGGCTTAAACTCCATCAAAGGATCGATAGCGTCGTAAATACCCTGTATGCTTTGCCCCTTTACCGGTGGTAAAAGTTCAAAAGAGAATAGCGTTTTGCCTTTGGCGTTAGCAATATGTTCAGTTATCTTCATCGTGATCCTATTCGGGTCAAATATTTAGTAGTATTTATAATCTTGTCATTGCGAGGAACGAAGCAATCTCGAACTGTTCAGGGCGATTATGCAAAGCCATGAGATTGCTTCGTTCCTCGCAATGACAAATTTTTTAATAATTTATGTTCGGTCCCAGCCATTTTTCCATCTCTTCCAATGGCATATTCTTCCGTATAGCATAGTCCTCAACCTGATCTTTGCTGATCTTTCCTAAACCAAAATAGCGTGCCTGCGGATGGGCAAAGTAAAAACCGCTTACAGATGCAGCCGGTGTCATGGCAAGGCTTTCGGTAAGGTGCATTTGCGCGTTATCTTCGGCTTTCAGCAATTCAAACAGCGTAGTTTTCTCCGTATGATCCGGGCATGCGGGGTAACCTGGTGCCGGGCGTATACCTTGATATTCTTCTTTAATCAGGTCATCAGTACTTAGGTGTTCTCCTTTAGAGTAACCCCAGTACTCTTTACGCACCAGTTCGTGCATTTTTTCAGCAAAAGCTTCTGCCAGTCTATCGGCAAGGGCTTTAGCCATTATACTGTTATAATCGTCGTAATCAGCTTCAAATTTGGCGACCAGCTCGTCGCATCCAATACCGGATGTTACCGCAAATCCGCCGAAATAATCCGGAACATCACTTTCTTTTGTAGCTATAAAATCGGACAGTGCGTAATATGGATCGCCTTTAACTTTTTCAGTTTGCTGGCGTAAAGTATGGATGCGGGTTAAAAGCGTTTTACGGGTTTCATCCGTATATAATTCAATATCATCACCCACACTGTTAGCAGGCCAGAAACCTATTACGCCATTAGCCTTTAACAGTTTTTCATCAACAATCTTTTTTAACAATACCTGTGCATCGTCATAAAGCTTTTTGGCTTCATCGCCCACAAACTTATCTGCAAATATTTTTGGATAGCTGCCCCGTAATTCCCAGGTATGGAAAAATGGTGTCCAATCAATGTATGGCACTAGCTCTTCAAGCGGAAAACCTTCAAAAACTTTAGTGCCTGTAAAGGTTGGTTTTGGAGCAACATCGCCATCCAGGCTGATCTGAAACTTTGCATTTCGTGCATCTTCAATGCTTGCAAAACGCTTATCCGATTTTTTATTTGCATGAGCCTCTCTGGCTTTTGCGTATTCATCTTTAATGCTTTGTATATAAGCGTCTCTATTATCCTTGCTCATCAAATTGCTGCACATAGTAACGCTTTTTGAAGCATCAATACCATGTATTACCGGGCCCGAATAATTAGGATCGATCTTCACCGCAGCATGTATGCGCGATGTAGTGGCCCCACCAACAAGCAACGGAATGGTAAACCCTTCGCGCTCCATTTCCTTGGCAAAATGAACCATTTCATCCAGCGAAGGTGTGATTAGTCCACTAAGGCCGATTATATCTACATTTTGCTTTTTAGCTTCCTCAATTATTCTTTGTGCCGGAACCATTACACCAAGGTCAATGATTTCAAAGTTATTGCAGGCTAAAACAACACCTACAATATTTTTTCCAATGTCGTGTACATCGCCCTTCACAGTAGCCATTAATATTTTGCCTGCGTTAGCCCTGCTTCCGCTGGAATCTTCTCCCGCGTCAATAACCCTTTGTTTTTCCAGCTCGATGAATGGCAGTAAATAAGCAACGGCCTTTTTCATTACACGGGCAGATTTTACTACCTGCGGTAAAAACATTTTGCCGGCGCCAAACAAATCCCCCACTATATTCATACCATCCATTAACGGACCTTCTATTACCTCGAGCGGTTTAGCATAAGCCAGTCTCGCTTCTTCCACATCATCATCAAGGTATTCAATTATACCTTTTACCAATGCGTGCGATAAACGTTCACTAACAGTTCCTTTACGCCACTCCTCGTCCCTTACAACCTCTTTTCCTTTGCTTTTTATAGTGTCGGCAAATTCAACCAGGCGTTCGGTAGCATCCGGACGGCGGTTTAACAATACATCTTCAACAAGCTCCAATAAATTCTTCGGAATTTCTTCATAAACCTCCAGCATCCCGGCGTTTACAATACCCATATCCATACCCGCCTTAATAGCATGGTAAAGAAAAGCTGAGTGCATTGCCTCCCGCACGGTATTGTTACCACGGAAAGAGAAGGAAATATTACTTACCCCACCGCTAACTTTGGCATATGGCAGGTTTTGTTTTATCCAGCGGGTGGCTTCAATAAAATCAACGGCATAGTTATTATGTTCCTCAAGTCCGGTGGCTACGGTTAATATGTTTGGATCGAAAATGATATCCTGAGGAGGGAAACCTACTTCGTTCACCAAAATATCGTATGATCGTTTACAGATCTCGATACGACGCTGCAATGAATCGGCCTGGCCGGTTTCATCAAACGCCATTACTACTGTTGCTGCGCCGTAACTTAATATTTTGCGGGCCTGTTCTTTAAACTTTTCTTCACCTTCTTTTAATGAGATAGAGTTAACTATCCCCTTACCCTGGATGCACTTTAAACCAGCTTCAATAACCGTCCATTTGGATGAGTCGATCATGATAGGCAGTTTGGCAATATCAGGCTCGGAGGCTACGAGGTTTAAAAACTTAACCATCACCGCTTCCGAATCAATCATCCCCTCGTCCATGTTGATGTCAATAACCTGCGCCCCTCCTTCTACCTGCTGGCGTGCAACAGTTAAAGCAGCTTCATAATCTTCAGCTAAAATAAGCTTGGAGAATTTTGGCGAACCGGTAATATTAGTACGTTCGCCCACATTTACAAAGATACTTTCAGGGGTTATGGTTACCGCTTCAAGTCCGCTTAAGTGCATGTTAGGCTCAAGCTGCGGGATCAGGCGCGGCGGATATTTTGCCGCTTTTTCGGCAATGCACTTAATGTGCTCTGGTGTAGTGCCACAACAGCCGCCAACAATGTTAACCAGTCCGCTTTTTATAAAATCATCAACCTGGTGGGCTGTTTCGTGTGCAGTTTCATCATATTGGCCAAACTCATTTGGTAAGCCAGCATTCGGATATGCTGATATATACACATCAGCCTTTTCGGATAATTCAGCAAGGTGCGGCCTCATTTCTCTAGCCCCCAAAGCACAGTTCAAACCTACAGAAAGCAAGTTGGCGTGACTCACTGAATCCCAGAAAGCCTCAACCGTCTGTCCGGACAGGGTACGGCCAGATGCATCAGTAATAGTGCCGGAGATCATGATAGCGCCTAAGCCTCTAAAAGGTGCGTAATCTTTACCTGCAGCCCTGCACTCATTTCTATACCTGTCTATTGCAAATAGTGCTGCTTTAGCATTCAGCGTATCAAATATCGTTTCAACAATTAACAGGTCTGCACCGCCATCAACAAGGCCGCGTACCTGATCATAATAAGCTTCAGCCAGATCATCAAATGTAACAGCACGGTAACCGGGATCATTAACGTCGGGAGACAGAGAAGCCGTACGATTAGTTGGACCTATTGCCCCGGCAACAAAACGCGGCTTATTTGGTGTTTTCTTAGTGTATTCGCCGGCAACTTCACGGGCAATGCGGGCACCTTCATAGCTCAGTTCATAAGCCAGCTCTTCCAGATGATAATCAGCAAGTGAAATGCGCTGGGTGCTAAACGTATTGGTTTCAATAATATCAGCACCTGCATCCAGATATTCGGCATGAATAGCCTTAATCACATCGGGGCGAGTTATATTCAGCAGGTCGTTATTGCCCTGCAAATCAGAAGCATGGTCGCGAAAACGCTCGCCACGAAAATCCGCCTCAGACAACTGGTACCTTTGTATCATGGTACCCATTGCTCCGTCAATTACCAGTATGCGTTTCTCTAATTCTTTTCTAATATCCATATTATGATTTCACCGATTATTTGATGATTTCACCGATTATTTGATATGATTTACTGATTTTTTGAAAATGATTTAACTGATTTGATTTTATCAGTGCAACCATCAAATAATCGGTGAAATCATTAACCAATCTGTGTAATCGTCAAAAAAAAAGCTTATCTCGAAAAGTCGGCGTTATGTTGACTTTCGCTTATCTTTCCTGAAGGTTTTAACCGTTTCAAGTAGAATGTAGCACCTTGTAAGTACAGGTTGCTAAGACATCGCAGGGTCTAATCCCTCCGTCTTTCTCCATAAGCAACGCAAAGATGCGTAATAAACAATTAATATGCAATAGTTGCTTTACGCGTACTTCGATTTGATAAGCATTATTAATTTTATGACATAAAAAAAGCTGTCCAGCTTTCGGCGGACAGCTTTTAATAAATAATTTGTTACTTATTATCTTCTGCTGCCGAAAATACGCAGCATTGACATGAATAGGTTAATAAAGGTTGTATAAAGCACATAAGCGCCAATTATCACTAATTTTTTCGACTCAGCCGAACCATATTCAATACCAGCACCAATGCGTTTCAGCATTTGCATATAGTAAGCGGTAAGCCCTATCATCAGTGCTACAAATACAAAGCTTATTATGTACGATAATTGAGCACTACCCATAAAGAAGTTTACAAGGCTTACTACAAAAGCACCAATAAATATCATGTAAAGTATAGAGCCAAATTTTGTCAGATCCATTGAAGTTGTATACCCAGCCACAGCCATTATACCAAATATAAGTGCTGAACTTAAGAATACACCAAATATTGATGATGCAGTATAAATAAGGCCAATTACACTTAAACTAACACCAATAGCTACCGCATAGGCAATAAATAATGTTAATATTGCAGTGTAAGAAAGGCGGTTAAAGCCAAAATTCATCACCAGGGCAAAAGCAAGCGGAGAAAACACAGCCACATAACCTAAACCAGTAAATCCACCCCTCACAGGATCGATTATAAGGGTCATTAGCTCGAGGTGCGTTGCAAATTCAAAAGCAACAAAGGCAGATATACCCAGGGCCGCAAACATCCACATAAATACTTTAGCCATGTATTTGCGGGAAGCATCAGCATCATTAATTTGTATTACGTTATCATAAACGTAGTCGGGATTATTACTTTCCATTTTTATTTTAAAATTTATTATTCAAATGTAAATATAGATATGAGAATTTGGATATATGGGTTGAGATTTTTTAATACTTCATCTCCGTTTAATCCATTTCACATAATAACGCTAATATCTCAAATCTCGTACCTGATATTTAATTCAGCCGTTTTGTCAGTTGTTCTTCAACTTTTTTAAATACCTGTATGGGTTTTAAGGTACGCCAGGCAAGGTCATCCAGTACCCCACCAAAATTGATATAGTAATCGATATTGTTTCGTTTAAATTCTTCTATTACGTGGTCCCTGAAATTGATCCCGGCTATCCAGCCATCCTCCACATCCTGGAACCATTCTTCATAATAACAATCATCCGAAGAGTGAAAATTCAGTACATTCTCCCCAATCAAAATAAAATGATTGATGCCGTTATCAACCATCAGTTCGATGATCTCGCGTTTAAGCATCATAATATCATTATTTATGGCATCGTTCCACTCGCCAATAAATTCAATAATGGAGTAACCTTTTTCATAGTCGGCAAATAACACCTTCATATATAAAGTGTTGGAGCCAAACGAATCCCATTGCGGATGAAGCAGGTAGTTATACACCTGTTTATCAAATTCAAACTCGTTATACTGAGTTGCATAAAACGGAGAATATTCATCCTCTGCTGCAACATAATCATCGCGCCATTTATAATATGGTTCTATCTCGTGCATGTTCGCCCCTCTGAATCTCCCCTAAAGGGGAGGCTGTAAATTTTATTTTTTATTAATTTCTTCATCCGTACATCTGCATACTCACACATCCGCACATTATTTCTCCAGGCTGTCTACCGCTTTCCTTACGCTTCCGTGTTTTTTAAGCAGATCGGCGGCCGCTTGTTCATTCAGGCCGGTTTCGCTCATTACCATGCGGGTTCCACGATCGACCAGCTTATTATTGGTCAGTTGCATATCTACCATTTTATTCCCCTTTACCCTTCCAATCTGTATCATTACGCTGGTGCTCAGCATATTCAAAACCAGTTTTTGTGCCGTTCCAGCCTTCATCCTGGTCGACCCAGTTAAAAACTCGGGACCGGTAACTACTTCAACAGGGTATTTTGCTACGGCAGCAACAGGGCTGCCACTATTGCAAACAATACAACCCGTGGTAATATTGTACTCATTTGCCTTTTTTAAGCCCCCTATAACATAAGGTGTAGTGCCTGAAGCTGCTATGCCAACCAGTACATCTTTTTCATTAATTTGAAACTCTGAAAGATCAATCCAGGCTTGTTCGGTATCATCTTCTGCAAATTCAACCGCCTTTCGTATGGCAAAGTCTCCTCCGGCTATTATGCCTACCACCATATCGAATGGAACACCAAATGTTGGCGGGCATTCTGAAGCATCTACCACGCCTAACCTACCGCTTGTTCCTGCACCAATATAAAAAAGCCGCCCCCCCTCCTTCATTTTAGCAGCAGTTATGGTTGCCAGTTTTTCTATTTGGGGCAAGGCCTTTTCTACAGCCAACGGCACGGTCTGATCCTCTTTATTTATATTTTGAAGGATCTCCAAAACAGGCATTTGCTCCAGGTTATTATAACGCGATTCCTTTTCGGTAGTGCTTTCCATTTAAGGCAAATAAATTTTTAACAAAATTCGGGAAAAATATTGAAAGATGTGAGATATGAGACGCGAGATACGAGATAATAAAAAATAAGACTCCGTCTCAAATCTCATATCTCACGTCTCATATCTCCCTGTATTTAACTAACTTTGTAACTATTAGTACAATATGAAGAGGGCTGCAGGTATAATTTTCAGGACGATGGTATTGGTTTTGCTGGGTATTGCCATTGGTATATTTATCAGCGACCGGAATTTAATGAGCCGCAGCCTTGGCCTTACCATAGATGATAATGATAAAATATCAAGGGTTTTATCATTGGTAAAGCACAATTATGTCGATTCTGTAAATGTCGACAGCATTGAAGGGGCAACAGTTAATGCCATGCTGCAAAACCTCGACCCACATTCGCTTTATTTACCCGAACAAAGGGCAACTTCAATAAACGAAGGACTGTCTGGCGGTTTTACCGGAATAGGATTAGAATATCAGTTATTACGCGATACACTTGTTATCACGCAAATTTATTCAGGCGGCCCTGCAGCAGTAGCTGGCTTGAAATCGGGTGATAAAATTATAAATGTAGGCAAGAGGAAGTTTTCGGGCACGCATCTTACTGTTGAATATGTGAACAAAACCCTGCGTGGCGAAAAAAATTCAACGCTAACCGTTGCTGTTGCCCGGCCAGGTTCATCAGTAACCAGGCAATACATTTTAAAACGGGGTTATGTAAACACAAGCAGTCTTGATGCTTCCTACATGGTAGCTCCTGATGTTGGTTATATCAAGATCAGCAAGTTTGCATTAACCACTGATGCCGATTTCAGGGCAGCTTTAGTCAAACTAAAAACAAGCGGTATGCAAAAGCTGGTGCTCGACCTGAGGGAAAATGGTGGAGGTTATCTTAATACTGCTACCGCGCTTGCTGATGAGTTTTTAAAGAAAGACAAGCTGATTGTTTATACCAAAGGTGTACATGAAGAACGCAGGGATTATTTAGCTACTGATTCAGGCGTATTCCAGGATGGTAAATTAGCTGTAATGATTGATGAATATTCAGCCTCAGCAAGTGAAATATTAGCCGGGGCCCTGCAGGATCTTGACAGGGCTGTTATAGTTGGCCGCAGATCTTTTGGTAAAGGGCTTGTACAGCAGCAATTTCCGTTTAACGACGGATCGGCTGTTAACCTAACAATCGCCAGGTATTACACGCCTTCGGGTAGATCGATCCAGAAATCGTACAGAGCAGGGGTTGATAGTTATCACAATGAAATAGCCGAAAGGATGCGGAAAGGGGAACTATTCTCAGCCCAAAGCAACATGGATGACAGCATTTTTAAGCGACCATCGCCCTACCGCACAGTTAGCGGCAGAAAAGTATTTAGCGGCGGTGGCATAATGCCTGATATTTTTGTGCCTGCAGACACTACAGAAAACACCAACCTGCTCCAGCAATTAGGCGACCAGCAACTTTTTACAGCTTATACTATTGATAAATTGCAGCCAACGTTAAATAAATTCAGTTCCGCCGATGCATTTATAAAAGAATACAAGGTGAACAATAATGACGTTGACAGCTTTATTTTATATGCCTCTCAAACTATCCGTGAAATGGACTCGCACGAGATAATGATCTCCAGGCCTACCATTAAAACAATGATAAAAGCAGCCGCCGCCCGTTTTAAATGGGGTGAGAATGCCTATTTCGAAGCCGTTAACAGCGATGATGTAACGCTTGCCAAAGCAGTTGCTGCAGTGAAATAATTACCGTACAGTACTTAAATATCATGATTTGACGCGTCTTCGGCCATATCAATAATCACGTTATCTAATCGTTCCAATTCGGCTTGCAGATATTTAAGTATTTCATCATCTGATGGATTATCAGCCAGCATTGCAGCCAATCCTTTTAAGTTTGCCAGTGGGCTGCGTATCAGGTGCGATTGCTTCCAGGCCATATCCTTAATACTATTTATATGATCCTGGATCCGTTCATAAGCGGCTTTCAGGTTATCTTCCGAATTTTTCCTTTCGGTAATATCTGATAGTGCCAGCATTAAGCCAAATATTTCATTCTTATCGTTAGTTATGGGGAATAACCTTGTATAAAACCAAAGTACCAAGCCATTAGATTGCGGGTAATTAATTTCATAACTTATGTTTCGCCCTTTTAACACCTCGCCGGCATAATTTATAAATTGGGGAAATCTTTCAGGCGGAAAATAATCAGCAAGCTGGTCTCCTTTAGATGGCCTATGGTTATACTGACTATTTACAAATTTAACCGCCATCTGATTAAAGGCCATTACGTTAAGATTTTCGTCTAACAGCGCATAAGCAGTATCGGTAGTATCCATAATGGTTTTAAGGTTAGCTTCCGATTTTTTGAGTAACTCTTCAGCTTTTAAGCGTTCTGTAACATCGCTCGTTAATGAAAGCCTAACCGGTCTTCCCTCAAACACGATATCATGAGATATTAGATGAACGAAAAATATAGTCCCATCTTTTTTAATTTGTCGTATAATGCCTATATCTGTCGAATCCACCATTTCCCTCCGGAAAATCTGCAATTGTTCATCAAGTTCATCAGGCGGCCTCAATTCTTTAACGCTCATATGCAGAAGTTCATCTTTTGTGTATCCATAAAGATTTACTGCGGTCTCGTTAACAGCTATAATAGAAAGGTCATCTTTTGCAATCATCCACAAAGGCGAAGGATTGCTTTCAAAAATCAGCTTATACTTTTGCTCTGATGACCTAAGCTCTTCTTCGGCAATAAGTTTTTCGGTAACATCGGTTGTTAATACGAGCCGAACTGCCCTCCCTTCAAATATCATATCGCTTACAACAACATTTACAAAAATTATGGTGCCATCTTTTCTAACATGTTTAACAATACCCCTGTCAGTGGGCTCGCTAACTGCAGTTTGAAAATGCAGCCGTTGTTGTTCTACATCTTCTTTTGGTCTTACTATAGAGGCGCTTGAATTTAAAAGCTCATCGCGGGTATAGCCGTACAAATTGGCTGCAGCTTCATTAATAGCAATTATTGAAAGGTCGTCCTTTGCTACCATGCTAAGCGGCGAAGGGTTTCTTTCAAACAACAATTTATACTTTTGCTCTGATGACCGTAGTTCATCTTCGGCTTTAATACGCGATGAGATATCAATACCGGTTCCTAGCAAACAGCGCTGATTTTCGTAAATAACAGGGCTGCCCGTCAATAAAAACGGAATACTGGAGCCATCTTTAATTTTTGCGTGGGATTCAACAGTTGCATAGCCCTCCATGAATGTTTTTTTAATGGCATCGCTTACCTTTTTAAGGTCTTCTTCAGCTATTAAATCTTTAGTTGTTAGTTTTAATATCTCTTCTCTATTATAACCCGTTACTATTTCAAAATTTTTATTCCAGCGCAAGTATTCCTGTCGCTCATTTATCAAATAAAATATCCCAGGCAGGCTGTTGATAATTGTTTCTGATAGTGCTTTTTCCCTTAAAATTAGTTCCCCTGCCCTCTTTCTCTCAGTAATATCGCGGGCAATAACTAAGGTTTTATTGTCGGCAAACATAGTTACCTTAATTTCAACATCTAATATTTCTCCGTCTTTGCGTATAAACCGCCGTTCTCTGGTTAAAGATTGATCGGGGCGGCGACTACCATGAATAACAGGGTCCGTTTTTAATTGGTCGGGGTCTACAATATCCTCTACATTTAATTGCAATAATTCCCGTTTCGAATACCCTGTCATTCTACAGGTACTTTCATTTACTTCGGTAAAATTACCTTTATCGTCCACGATGTATATAGCATCGGAAGCATTTTCAAGTAACGACCGATACCTCATCTCGCTTTGTTTAATGATATCGTTACTATTTAAAATATCGCTAATTAAATGCCTTACATTTTTTATTATGTAGAACGAAAGGGAGAGGGCAATACCTATAGACGATAAAATTAACAGGAAAAATTTTCGTGAGGCGCCCTTGTATATGAGGTTGTTATTGTCGAATATTTTTTTGCCTACCTGCACCTGCAATTCCATTAACTGATTTATTTTCAACGCAAATGGTGGAGATTGCGAAGAAAACTGCTCTTTAATTAACTTATCAAGGGCCGGTATATCCTGTTTAGCCAAAATAAATTCAAGAGTTTTAAACACCTCATCATTCTGGTTCTTTATTACATCTGCTTTTTTTACCAGGAGCTTCTCCTCAGCTGTAAGATAAGTGAGTTTATAATTGTGCCAATTGGTATCGATAATCCTTTGGGCTTTCTCAACCTGTTGTTTTGCTTCACTAAATGTAATTACATGATTCTTAACATTTCCTGGTACAGGAAGAATTCCCTCAATATAGCTGAAACGCACATTTGATAACTGCTGGATGCATAACACCCTGTCGACATATAGCGCCCGGGTATTTTCGTTCATTTTTTTCAGCTCATTGATACCATAATAGCCCAAGCCCACTAAGCTGACGGCCGTAATAAATATCAACATGTATAGCTTTGATGAAGCGCTGAATTTATTTAACATAGTATTTTATTGTACGGCTACATAATAGATTTTATTTTTTGTTCCGGGTCTGCTGCACCTTTTATAAAGCTATGATAAAAAATAGTAAAATTGAAAGGGGTTTTAATTAATGATTAATTTATAACTTAAAAAAGTGCTTAGAAGCAGATGCCATCCGCTTTAAATGTAGTGAAACCAGGTTGTTTGAGACGGTAAGCAGCTATAATGACTTTTAGCGTTAGCGAAAGCAG
>JABDFZ010000027.1 GCA_013286325.1 Bacteroidota bacterium
TCAATAACAACACTCGAATTTACATAGAGACTTACCCTGGTTTCCCTGTTGTAATGTTTGTAATTGAAGCTAATGTTGTGAAAATATGTTGGTTTTAGTGTAGGGTTACCTATAAATGTATAAAGGGGGCTATAAACAATGGTAATGGGTTGTAAACTGTTGATTGATGGCTGTTGCACAGATTCGCCATAACTTAAAGTAAAATCATCCACATGAATTTCGGCTGATGGGAACAGGTAGGAAAAATTCTGGTTAAGATCGTTAGTATAGCTGTTAAAATGGTTGCCAATTTGCTGGGCCATTGCATTTAAGCCGGCCTTAACCGAAATATTATCGGTAAAATTATAAGTAAGCTGCGGGGTTAAACTTTCGCCCCATAGGTTACGGATAAGGTTACTGCTCTGATCCTGCAAAAAAATAGTATATAAACCTGTTTTTAAATCTTGATTATAGGTAAGCAATTCTCCCCTATTGCGGTCGTGAAGCCCTATCAATACAATATCCATAGATAGCTTTTTTGTTATCGGATAATGATACGCAGCGCTTAATACTTCGGATATATCATTGCTTGTATTTTTTGCCGACCGCCTTAATGTATCAGACGGAAGGGTTGCAACATAGGAAACAAGATCATCGGCATTAAAATCAAGACTGTTTTGCGGATGGATGCCAATGGAATTTGTTACCGTTAAGGACGCTCCCTTTTTACTTAGCTTACGGTAATAATTTATGTTATGCTGATATTGAAAAGAGTTACTGGTTCCGTGGCTGCTGCTTACACTTGTATTTAATAATGGGATGTATGTGTTTGATCGCGTACTGTTGCTGCTATTATGGTTACTGTTATAACTATACTCCACATCAGGGGTGTACTTAATAATAGTAAGGGAATCGGGTTTCCACTCGGTTTCGGCGTGAAGGTTTTGGGTGTTTTCTTTCTGGTGCTGCAAATTAGTAGAGAGCGTATTAATAACAGTATCGTTGATGTTTTGCTGCACCTTTGAATTTGAATTATTATCGCTTATGGTGTTGCTAAACCTGTACTCGATATGCAGCTTTACTTTTTTGCTTAAATCTTCAGTGAAATCAAAATTGCCGTTGGTTGATTTCTTTAAGCCGGAGTTTCCGAAGTTGAACATGCTAAACCCGCCATAATTCCCAGTAAAGAAACCAGTGTTGCTTAAGTTATTTGCATCTATCTTGGCGCTTAATTGAAGGTCATCCTGAAATTTAGCCGCAAATCCAGAACCGACGTACCTGTCGTTGGTACCTGCACCACCGCTTAATGTAACCAGCATACCTTTTGTAAATGCTTTTTTAAATTTCAGGTTGATGATCTTTTTAACTTTATAATCGGGTAAAAGGTGGTCAGGATCATCTTCCCGGTCATCATAAACCTGCACCTTCGATATCATATTGGCCTCAAGGTTTCGTGTGGCAATTTTAGGGTCGTTTATAAAAAAGTTCTTCCCGTTAACCTTTATTTTTGATATGTCCTTTCCGTTTACTGTTATATTCCCGTTAATATCAACCTGTACCCCCGGCAGCTTTTTAAGGAGGTCCTCAACTAAAGCATTGGGCCTTGTTTTAAAAGCTTCGGCATCAAACTCAATTGTATCCTTTTTAATGATAATAGGGATCCGCTCACCTTTTACAACTACTTCCTGCAGCGTTTTGGCAGACAGGTAAAGATTGCCAAGATCGACTGGCTCGTCCTTTTTAAATTTGATACCAATATGCAAGCTCTGGTAACCTACGTGCGATATCAATAACCGTGATGGCTCCTCACGTAAATTATGCAAGGTAAATGCGCCTTTTTTGTCGGTAATGGTATAGGCAATAAGCGAAGAGTCTTGTAATTTTAAGATAGAGACCGTAACAAATTGTACGGGTTGCTTACTTACAGAATCGAGAATGGTGGCTTTTATAGTACCATGATTTTGTGCTTTCGCCCCAATTATTATGATACCAAACAGGAGTAACAAAAAAAGTTTTCGCATTAAACAGATAAAGGTAAAAGGTACGGTTCAAAAAGAATTATAGTTCTGATTGAGCATACAGAACGCTAACATAATGATAATATTTTCTACAACTAAAAATTTCGTTATAAAATATTATTCGAAAACTACGGTCTTGTTTTTATACACAAATACCCTGTCTTCAAAAACGAGCTTCAATGCTTTTGCTAATACAGAAGTTTCAATTTCCTTACCGGCCTTTACCATATCGGCAGCGGTGAAAGAGTGGTTTACGGAGATAATTTGCTGCGAAATGATAGGGCCTTCATCCAATTCGTTCGAAACAAAGTGGGCAGTAGCACCTATAAGCTTTACTCCCCGTTCAAAGGCTTGCCTGTAGGGGTTTGCCCCAATAAATGCAGGTAAAAAGGAATGGTGGATATTAATGATCCGCATTGGGAATTTGGCTACCAGTTTAGGCGAAAGTATCCGCATGAACTTGGCCAGTACAATATAGTCGGGGTTATATTGGTCGATAGTTGCTGCAATTTTTTCTTCAAATGTATCCTTGCTTATTTGCTCGTGCGATATAGCAAAAAAGGGCATGTCAAAGCGCTGGCAGATATCCTGCAGCACGGTGTGATTACCAATAACGCACTGTACAGTTGCCCCAAGCGTCCCGAAATAATTACGGATCAGAATATCTGCCAGGCAATGATATTCTTTAGTCACCATTACCACTATCTTTTTATCCGGAAGGGGGTTAATTAAGATAGTTGCATTGTTAGGCAAAACTTTCCGTAATTGTTTTTCAAGATTCGCGTTGTCATTACCAAAAGCAACTTCCAGGCGCATAAAGAACAGGTTATCGGCCTGATCTACATGTTCCCGCAAGGAGACTATATTAAAAAGATTTTTTGCTAATATGGCCGATACAGAGGCGACAAGGCCTGCGCGGTCAACACACTGAATTACAATGATCATACTCAGGGTAAATATATTGAATAAGTCCGAAAGTTGGTAAAGACTGAAAGATGGGATACAATATGGGCTTACTTAATCTCCAGGTCAATCTAAACATTGCTGATCCGGAGTGTAACAAAATATCCTTACCATCATCAAATATAAAATAACAGCAGCTCGGCAGCAATCAGGATATTATGCTTCCGGCTTTTACTTTTAAGAACATGATTATGCGATACTTTTTATGCTTTTTATGCCCCCCGATAGCTATATTAACTACAGGTAAAATAGGGGCATTTATATTAAATATATTGCTTACTTTATTTTTCTGGGTACCGGGAATTATACATGCTATACTGGTTACTACTAAATATTATGATGATAAACGTAACAGAAGGATAGTGCGAGCCGTAAAACGAGGATATTATAGACATCCTTCCTATTAAAGAAACCGTTAATAGTAACAAAATAGATGGTGTGCTGGCATATTAACTGTAATTGCCTATTTTCACCACCGATTTCGGATGGCCACTTCTGACCGATTTAACAAATGCCTTTGAACAAATTTTTACCCTGGTATATTTTTACAATCACTTTAACCTTATTATGTTCAATTGCATTTGCCCAAACCGGCACAAACGGATTACTAACTAAATGGCAAAAAGCACAATCCGAAAAAAATTATCGTACTGATACTGCAAACGTAAGGCTGCTTAATGACCTGGCCGGAGAATACTTATATAAGCGTACCGATAGCGCCATATATTATGCAAAAGAGGCGCTCCGATTAGCTGAATTCCAGAAGAATGATTTAGGAAAGGCGCTATCCATGCTCAGTTTATGCCGCATCTATTATGTGATGGGGGACTACATTTCATCGCTTGATAATGCATCAAAGCTGATGGCCATCAGTACTAAAATAAATTATCAGCCCGGTATAGCAGGATCATACCTGATTACTGGCCTTATTTACATATTTGAAAACAAGTATGATATTGCATTAAACGACCTCAAAAAAGCACTCGACATATTCATCCGCTTAAAAGAAAATGAACGAATAGCTAAAGCTTACTTTAACATTGGTCTTTGTTACGATGAGATGGGGCAATATGAAAACTCATTTTCTTATCTTAAAAAATCGATTGAAATTTCTAAAGCTATAGGCGACAGTAACGGGATTTCTATGGCGCTAAACAGAACCGGGGAAATCTATTTTCATTTAAAAAACTATAAATCGGCATTAACCAATTATCAACAGGTAATAGATTCAAAACAGAGCAGTAACTGGGAAGTTGATTTTGCTTACTCTGGCCTGGCGCAAGCTTATTATAAGCTCGGCGAATATGATAAAGCCATTTTAAATGCAAAGAAAAGCCTCGATCTTTCGCAGAAAGTAAATTCCCTTGGTGATAAAACCAGGGCATTAAAAATACTTTCGGAAAGCTATGCTGCGGTAAAAGATTATAAACAGGCTTATAATTATGAAACGCTTTATAAAAGGGCTGATGACAGCCTTTTTAACAGTGAGAAAAAACAACAGGTAAATAATCTTCATTTAAAGCAACAACAAGCAGATAATAACAGGCTTATAAATGAGATCAGGGTTAAAGAGCAATCCATAGCGTTTAGCAAAAGGCTGCTATTTTTCAGGAACATGATTGCCGCCTGTGTAATTGTATTTTTTATTATAATTATTTGGAGTAACCGGCAAAAAACAGCCTTAAATAAACTTCTTCAACAACAAAAGGAGGAAATCTCTCATCAAAAGGAAGAACTGCACCAGCTTAATTATACAAAAGATCAGCTTTTCTCAGTTATCAGCCATGACCTGCGCAGCCCCTTTGCTGCTATTCTGCAAACAATGGATAGCATACGATCAGGAGACCTGACGCGCGAAGAGCAAAAAGCCATTTTGGATGGTTTTTATCAGCAGGTAAACCTGGTTACTATAATGATGAATAATTTACTGGTTTGGGCTAATAGCCAGCAATCGGGTATTAAGGCTGAACCGGTAAAGCTTAACGTTACTGAAACTGTTAATGAAATAATCTCGATATCGAATTTTCTGGCAAAAAATAAATGTATCAGCATCAATCATAATTATGAGGGGGCTAAATGGGTATTTGCCGATCTGAACCATCTCAAGATTATTTTTCAGAACATTATTGGCAATGCCATAAAATTTACCCCTAATGGCGGCACTATTGAAATATATTATACAGCCGATGAAAATTACCAGGCTATTCGCATTAAAGATAATGGCATTGGGATTTTGCCTCAAAAGATGGATAAGCTTTTTAACGTAACCGGTAAAGAAATTTCGGGCTATGGCACAAATAACGAAGCAGGTGCGGGTATTGGGCTGGCATTAATTAAACAATTTGCTGATGCCAATAACGGTAAGATTGAGGTACAGAGCCAGCCGGGCAATGGATCGGAATTTACGGTTTATCTGAAGATAGCTTAAACATTCATTATGAACATAGATCCTGAAAACATCCCTTTCAAGGCAGTAAATTGGGATAACATCACAAAAACCGAACACCCGGGCACAACCGGAACAGCCTGGTGGCAAACCCTTCAGTTTAAGGGTTTACGGGTACGGGTTGTTGAATATAGCAAAGGCTATCTGGCTGATCATTGGTGCCAGAAAGGTCATATTGTGCATTGCCTTGAAGGTGGTTTTACAACCGAAATGCAAACCGGCGAAAGCTTTGAGTTAACAAAAGGGATGAGCTACATTGTTTCGGATGATTTAAGCTCGCACCGGTCCACAACGGAAACCGGGGTTAAACTGCTTATTATTGATGGGGATTTTTTAAAGGTAAAGAACGATTTATAGATTCTTTTTGCTTTCAGGATTAAAATGATGATCAATTCTGCAGATTTCTCAAATCTCGCAATCGTGTTAACATTTCAACCAGTTAATAGCATCAATTATATCATTTAAAATGCAGGAATAATGCTAATTTTATTGAAACCAATTGAATAGGCTTTATGAACTCCCGCAGAGATTTCTTACAAAAATCGGCTCTTGTTGCCGGTGGTGCATTACTAACATCAGCATTAAATAACAAAGCTTTTGCCATTCTTAAACCCGGCCTTTTACCAAGCGATCAATTAAATATTGGGGCCATCGGCATAAATGGAATGGGTTGGGCTGATGTGCAGTCGGCTTTAAAAGTACCCGGCGTAAACCTGATAGCGGTATGCGATGTGGACAGAAATGTAATGGACAAAAGGGTAAGTGACCTGGCTAAAACAAACTACGATACTTCGAAGATCAGGAAATATGACGATTACCGGGCGTTGCTCGGCCAGAAAGATATTGATGCTGTGATTATAGGCACACCCGACCATTGGCATGCCCTGATAATGATGCATGCAGTTGAAGCAGGTAAAGATGTTTATGTTGAAAAACCTGTAGGCAATTCAATCGGCGAATGCCGGGCTATGGTTGCTGCCCAGCAGCGTTATAATAAAGTGGTGCAGGCCGGGCAATGGCAACGCAGTCAGCAGCATTTTAAGGATGCGGTTGATTTTGTTCAAAGGGGGCAATTAGGAAATATAAGAACAGTGAAAGTTTGGTGTTACCAGGGGTGGATGAAACCCGGCCCTGTAGTGGCAGATGCTACCCCGCCGGCAGGGGTTAACTATGCTGCATGGCTTGGCCCGGCAAAAACACTTCCGTTTAATTCCAGTCGTTTTCATTTTAATTTCCGCTGGTTTTGGGATTATGCAGGCGGACTGATGACCGATTGGGGCGTACACTTGTTAGATTATGGTTTACTGGGTATGAAATCGCCAATACCAAAATCGGTGTCCGCTTTAGGTGGGCGGTTTGCCTATCCTGATCTGTATGAGGAGACGCCGGATACCTTAACCACCATATATGAATTTGATGGTTTCAATATGGTTTGGGATTCGGCTATGGGGATTGATAACGGCCCGTATAACCGCGATCATGGTATTGCCTATATTGGTAACAATGGTACACTGATTTTAAACCGTGGCGGATGGGAAGTGATAGAAGAGCGGCAAAGTAAAAGCAAAGTAAGTAAACCATATGTAGCACAATCGGACAATGGCCTCGATAAGCATTGGGAAAATTTTGTAAGCGTGGTAAAGTCGCGTAAGCTGGATGATCTGCATTGCCCTATACAAGCAGGCGCACATGTAGCCACTGTGGCACAAATGGGTAATATAGCTTACCGCAGTGGTAAAAAGTTAGAATGGAATAATACTACTCATGAATTTACCGATAAAGCGATTAACAAAGAATACCTGATGAAGGAATATCATAACGGGTATAAATTACCACGGGTTTAATTTCGAAAGTCGGAATTTCGATTTCGGAGGCTGATAATTCGGAAATAATACCTCATTTTTGCATCATATCATGCAAAAGGATAAGCTATTAATTATTGATGATGAAGAACGGTTGCGAAACCTGCTTGCCCGTATCCTTCAACTTGAAGGTTATGAGGTTTTAATAGCATCGACCGGGAAAGAAGCTTTAAAGAAATTACAGTATGAAGTAATACCAGTAGTTATCAGCGATGTAAAATTGCCTGATGTTAATGGCATTGAGCTTACCTCACAAATAAAAGCCTCCTACCCTGCTACCGAAATTATTGTATTAACTGCTTTTGGCACCATAAACGATGGTGTTAAGGCAATTAAATCAGGTGCGTTCGACTATATCACTAAGGGCGACGATAACGAAAAAATAATCCCGCTGGTTAGTAAGGCGATGGATAAGGCCCTTTTACAGCAAAAGGTTTTGGAGCTTGAAAAAAAGCTGAACAGTAAATTTGGCTTTGAAAGGCTCATAGGTAAATCGGCTGCGATAACAGATGTTATAAAACTGGCGCAAAAGGTTGCGTTAACTGATACTACCGTTTTACTATTGGGTGAGACAGGAACCGGGAAAGAGATTTTTGCTGAGGCTATACATCAGGCAAGTAATCGCAATGCAAAATCGTTTGTGGCGGTAAACTGCAGCGCTTTTACTAAAGAGCTGTTGGAAAGTGAACTATTCGGGCATAAAGCTGGATCATTTACAGGTGCAATAAAAGATAAAAAAGGATTGTTTGAAGAGGCCAATGGCGGTACTATTTTTTTAGATGAAATAGGCGAACTTGACCATGACCTTCAAGCCAAACTGCTACGGGTGCTGGAATCACAATCGTTTATAAAAATTGGCGATACTAAGCCAACCCAGGTAAATGTGCGGATACTGGCAGCAACCAACCGTAATTTACAGGCAGAGGTAAGTAAAGATGGTTTCCGGTCCGACCTGTATTATCGCTTATCTGTTTTCCAGATCACCTTACCTGCCCTGCGCGATCGTAAAAAAGACATCAAACTATTGGCCGAATACTTTATGAGCTATTTTGGCCTGAAGGTAAAAAAACAGTTTGCCGGCTTAAGCGATAAAATGGTTGAGAAGCTTGAGGCTTATAACTGGCCAGGCAATATCCGCGAGCTTAAAAACATTATTGAGCGAGCAGTGATATTAGCTGATGATAATATACTTGATGAAACCCTGCTTCCTTATGAAATGCAGGGGCCGCAACCTGTGCAAACGGGAAACGCGCTTTCTGCATTCGACCTTGCATCCATAGAAAAACTGCATATACAACGGGTGCTGAACCATACCCATGGTAACCGTGCCGAAGCAGCCCGCTTACTTAACATTGGCATAGCCACCTTATACCGCAAGCTTAAGGATTACGGGATGGAATAATTTGATTTCGGAAGTAGGAATTTCGATTTTGGAATAATTTAATTCGAAATGCGGAGTGCCGATTGCGTAATTAGAAAAATAAAATATAAGGTGTTAAGTGAAGGTTTTACTCCTTTTTTATTGAAATCTCTTTGTCATTCTGAGCGAGGACGAAAAATCCTCTACATGTGATAGCTTGCCTGTGTATATCCTTTATGGATTGACGCTTAGCCAGCAATTTTCATACAAAAAGTGGGTTTACACTTTTTGTATGAAAATAAATATAAATAATTGATTAACAGTGATTTATATGTGTATTTACATTAAATTGTGTAAACCCAATGTAAACCCACTTTTTTGTTAATTGAGTCAATTTATGGTTGACATAACAATTGCTCACTCCACCTTAATAACCTTTGTGCGTTCGGATACACCATTTTCATTTATTGCCTCTATCTGGAAATAATATGATTTTTCTTTATCCATTGCCTTAAAGTAATATTCGTTAGCGGTATGTACCATTATGCAGTTATACAGCTTATCAGGCGCTACACCTGTATAAATATTGTATGCATAAGCGTTATCAACTGTTTGCCACTTTATCCAGGCGCTGCGTTTATCTTTTTCGGTGCGTAAAACAATAAAGTTTTTTACGGTATCGGGCTTGCTACCGCCGCCATTGCCAAATACCCTCAGGCCGCTTATGGCAAATTTCCCAGTTGGCATGTGTATATTCACCAGTTTAATATACCGTGCTTTTATAGGTGTTTGTAGTTCAATATAATCGTGTGGCACATCTGTTTTATTATTGCTTTTATCTGCCAGCATGCTCCACTTTTTATTGTCGGATGAATAATACAGTTTATATTGGGTATAGGTATCGGTAGCTTTACCTAATATAGTAGCGTCCTGATCAGCATAGTTTATTTGTACTGCGTTTACTGTACTTTCATTGCCAAGGTCAGTTTCTATCCACTCGCCTGCATTGCCTGTTGCGGCACTCCAATAGGTTTTTATGCTTTCGTCAACCGCATTATTTGGCAAATAGCCTCCGAATGTTGATGATACAGTTACCGGCTTGTTGTAATTAAGCAGCATCCAGCCGGTAAAGCGACTTTTTAAATGATCAGCCTTACCATCGGGCAGATAAGTTGGGTAATCGCCAAATGCGGTATTGCTGTATAGAACGCCATCATTATCAAAGCCTGCTGGCCAGATGCCAAGCCTGCGCTCGAAGCTGTTCTTAACACCAATAACTACAGTGGCTATATGCCAGTAATTGCCCCATGCATCGGTATAAGTACTTCCATGCCCCGCCCCCCGGGCAAAGCCACCGGGTTTGTAGCTAAACGGCATTGACTGCGGGGTAAACGGACCTAAAGGACTATCGCCAACTACTACTCCATCAGCATAGCCGCTGAATTCGGTGCCCGGGGCACCATATTGCAGGTAATATTTCCCGTTGTGTTTGGTCATCCATGAACCTTCGATGAAAGGATCGAGAAAGGTATCATCCATATTTTCGCCGAAACGCTGCCAGCCGTAGCGGTATGGCTGCAGGAAATACATTTCTTTGCGATAAGCTTTTAAATGAAAAGTTTTCGGGTCTATCTCTGCTCCGTACAACGGATAGGTATTGCTGCTGCCATTATACATATACAGCTTACCATCATCATCCCTGAAAAAATCAGGGTCCCAGCCACCTGGCTCAAACTCATGAATGGCTTCCTTCCATTCGTTGGCTTTTGGATTGGTGCTCATCCAAATGGGGAAGTTTGACGAATAGGTTGAACCAAACACCATTAACGTATCTCCCTGTACCCAAACCGCCGGTGCGCACAGATCATCATAAACCTTATGTTCGGGCCGTAGAAAATGCCGGAAGATAAACTGCCAATGGTACATATCGTGACTCCACCAGTACCCCCATTGATTGGTTGAGAACAAGTAATAATCGCCCTTGTACATGGTAATTACCGGGTCGGCAGTGGCGCGGTGTTTGCCTTCTGTTGCAAAATTGGGGATAGGTGTATAACCGTAATCGATATTTATGGGGTTACAATAGGTTAGCTGCTTTTGCTGCGCGATGGAAGAGCTTACAGCCAATAGCAGGCTCACGGATATACAAATGAGATACCTTTTCATTTTGGTTCAAATATTTTCCGCCTGCAGCGTCATGCCGAATTTATTTCGGCACCTCACAGGACAGGTAAACCACATGCTAAGTTGCCATACTCCATGTAGAAATACATGCTGAAGACTTAGCATATGGGTGCCGAAATAAATTCGGCATGACGTTTTGGTAATGTTTAATTCAGCGCCGGGCTTTGGAAGTTCAGTTTTTTCAAACCGTTCTTTACTTCGGGGCAGCTCATAAATAAATTCCAGATCAAGCCGCTGCGATAGTTTTCAATCATCACCACTATAGGCCCCTCATCTATTGCAAGATACGACTTTGCATACCAATTATGCGATTCACTGAAAGCGTCAGTAAAACCATATTCACCCCAGATCTTATCACCCAGGTCATAATAAAAATGGCGAAGGGCTTTCATTGAATATTCGGGTGTATAAGGGAATGCCGATAGCGCAGCAGTTGGCGTTATAACCCCCAGATCGTTGTTTGGTGCGTGGGCATTGTATCCTTCAAAATTATCGCTTGCGGTAAGTCCCCAGCAATTTTCGCCATAGCCTTTATATTTCTTAGGGTTGTCAACACAATAGTCGTGATTGATAAGGGTATGATTTAAATTTTGTTCCCAGTAATCGGCATATTCGTCCTTTAAACCTTTAGGATTAAGTGCCTGGAAAGTGTACTGCGAAAAGAAAAGCGGGCCTCCATACGGGAAACCAAGCGGCAACTTATGGCCATAATAGGTTTTTCCATTTTTAAAAAAATCGCTCTGCGCCCAGCCTCCATGATAAACATTCGCTCCAACGGGGTACCTGTTTGCCGAAGCTGCCAGCACATAAGTAATTAAACATTCGTTAAAGCCGCGGATGGGAAAGTTCATTGCCCAGCCATTGTTGGGCGACCAATGCCAGTAAAGGTTATCCCTGCCATCACGGGTAAACCAGCTCCATTCCATATCGTCCCATAACCTGTTTATCATCCCTCTTATTATTTCTTCCTGTTGGTTATTAGCATTAAAATATTGCCTGGCGCACAACAATCCTTCGAAGAGGTAAGATGTCTCTACAATATCTGCACCGTCATCTTTACGGCCAAAAGGGATCACTTTCCCTGTCTGGCCATTTAGCCAATGCGGGAACGCCCCGTGAAAGGAATCAGCTTTGCCTAAAAAGTCTAATATTTTCAGCATACGGTTAACCGCCTGCTCGTGGGTTATCCATTTGCGGTGATCGGCCACAATCATTGCCATAATTCCAAAGCCCGAGCCGCCGGTAGTAACTACTTCAGTTCCATAATCATAAGCAACATTACTGCGTTCGCGGGCAAGGCCGCTTGTAGGGTGGCCAAAATCCCAGAAATAACGGAATGTTTGCCGCTGAACGACATCGAGTAGGGCGCTGTCTGTAAGATTTTTTATTATGCCAACAGGCTTAATACCACCTTCTGTTGAAGCTGGCTTTTGCGCCAAACAGCAGGCGGACACGAGGATTAGTAGAGGAAATATGATTTTTTTCATTTTAGTTAGTTCATTTCCTGCAATAAGCAGCAGGGTTTTTATTATAAATAAGGCCCGGTGAACCCCAAGTTTTTCATTCCTGTTTTTATTTCGGGGCAGCTCATAAATAAATTCCAAAGCAGGCCGCTTCTATAATTTTCTGTCATTACAATTATCGGCCCTTCATCAATAGCCAGGTATGAACTGGCAAACCAGGTATCGGTAAGATTAAAGGAATCGTAAAAACCATACTGCCCCCACATTTTATCGCCAAGCTTATAATAAAAAAATTTTAAAGCCTGCATTGATTGTGTTGGCGTATATGGCAATGATGAAATTGCAGCTGTTGGGGCAATTACCCCAACATCGTTAGTTGGCGAACTTGCGGTATAGCCATTTTCAATATCGCTTGCAGTAAGCCCCCAGCAATTTGCGCTATAACCGTTGTAAGCTTTTGGATTAGCCACACAATAATTATAATTGATCATTGTGTGTGCGGTGTTTTGCTGATCGTAACTGGCATAGGCATCGGATAACCCGTTAGGGTTTATCCCCATAAAAGAATATTGTGAAAAGAATAAAGGGCCACCACCAGCCGGGCCCAATGGCAATTTAACACCGTAATAAGTATTGCCGTTTTTCATCCCGCCATTAAGCGCCCATCCGTTATCATAGACGGCTTTGGTGATAGCGTGTGTTGTTGACGATGCTCCCAAAACATAAGTTATCAATGCTTCGTTCCATCCGTTAACCTGCATATTTGTAGACCATCCATAATTCGGGCTCCAATGCCAGAATAAAGTGTTCTGATTATTTTGCCTGAACCAGTCCCATTCCACATTGTTCCATAGTGTATTTATGTCTGTTCTCAGTTTTGTTTCATCTGTACCTGCGCTGTTAAAATACTGACGTGCCGTTAATAAGCCTTGCATCAGGTAAGCGGTTTCAACAAGGTCTGCACCGTCATCCTGAGTGCTAAAAGGGATAATGGCCCCGGTGGTCCCGTTCATCCAATGAGGGAAAGCCCCGTGAAATGTTTGCGCGGTATTTTTTAAGAAAGATACTATTTTTTGCATCCTTGTAAGGCCATCGGCCCTGGTAATAAAGTTACGGCTTACCCCGGTAACAATGGCCATTACGCCAAAACCCGACCCACCGATTGTTACTGTTTCGCCTGATGTATTACGTTCGCGGGCAAGGCCGCTTGTCGGGTGGCCAAAATCCCAGAAATATTTAAAGGTTTGTTTTTGAACCAGATCGAGCAGCGCATCATCACTAATTTGCGGGAATTTATCTGCCGGATCAATGGCTGTGGTTAACTGGAGACTGACAGGAGATTGCAACACTCCATTTTTTGAAGATTTAAGATTGATTGAGACAATTAACGTGTATTGCGTTATAGGCTGTAGGATTGACGATGTAACAACAACTGTACTGTCGTTATTTTCATAGGCAACAGTGTAATTTACAGCAGTGCCGGTTTTGCTTTTCAAGCTGATGCTGTTAGCAACTGTAGTGTGGTTTACAGCAGCCGAAAAAGAAAGTTTAATAACCGGTGTATAGTTCACATTTATATAATTGAGGCCGTTATATATGCCGTTAACTTTAAGTGAATTAAAGCTGAAAGATGCCGGTGTTGCAGGCGGAGGAGTTGGTTGTTTTTCTTTACTGCACGATATTAATATCGTTAGCGCCAATAAACCCCAATAAATTTTATAATATTTCATGCCTGAATTAAAGATACCGGACAGATCCTGTTTAAATTAGAAAAAAAGAGGCTGCCCGGATAACCCTGACAACCTCATAATCAATCAACCTTTATCTTCCTGCTTTTTCCAGATTATAAACAGCATCTAACTGAGAAGATGTTAGCACTTTGCTATATATTCTAACCTGATCAAGTTTACCTGTTAAAAACCCTGCCCATGGTTGTGAACCAGTATTGGTTGTGAGCGAAGGCATGGTTTGAAATTGTAATGTTCCAAAAACCATTTGTTTGGCCTGCGACCAATCGAGCGGTGCAAAACCAGTTACATTGCTATTAGTACCTACAGATTTACCATTGTAATAAACAATTACGGTTGAGGTAGCATCATTATAAGTTACAGCTATATTTATCCATGTATTCCATGGGTTCAGAACTTTGTACCCGCCTTCCCACGCGTTTACACCCCCACCGGGAGCATCCAGTTTGGCTGCATTATTAAATACATGCACTTTTAATATGCCCGATGTTGCTGTATTATCAGTACCGGTATCAAAGAATATATCGAAGTTACCCCAGAAGTTTAGCGTGCTTGCGATGCCAAAAATGCCTAAAGCATTTGTATTTTGTGGCATATTTACCCATGTGCTAATGGTGAAGCTATGCAAAGCCTTTACCGCTGCAGGCACATTGGATACAACATACCCATTATTAGCCCCCTGCAAAGCTTGTCCTTTAGTGCCTGTTGAAAAGCTTGTTCCGGTTGCAACTCCCGTTGTTGACGACAGGCTATCAGCAAGTGTACCACTGAATGGCCAATAAGCTACCAGACTGGCGGCTTCAATATCCTTTGTGTTTGCATATCCATCAAACATTGGCAGGGGTTTTTTAGGAGCATACGTTTTTGCATCAAAACCTTTCTTACATGAGGATATAGTGAAAACTATGGCCGCAGCTGTGACACCCGCCATAAATATGTTTTTAATTGTTTTCATATCTAATATTTTAATAATCATTAATAATTAGGGTTTTGAACTAACGTACCCGCGCTTAAATCAATCTCATTCTGCGGTAACGGCCAAACCTCATTTTTGCCTGCTGTCCATCCTCTTGGGCCAAATAATGCCTGAGCCCTTCCCTGGCGGATAACATCAAAGTAGCGGTCAAACTCCATTGCCAGCTCTATGTGCCTTTCGTTCCATATAGCCAGGCGCAATGTTGCCTGATCTGTGGTGGTTACTTTTGGCAATATTGCATTGTTAGTACCTCTTGCGCGTGCCCTTACCTGCTCCAGCGGTATCAATGCCGCGGCCGAATTACCTAATTCGTTATTTGCTTCAGCATTCATTAATAATACATCAGCATAACGTATTGCTATTTTGTTTTGCTGGCAACCTTCGTTAAAGCCAGAAACATATAAGCTAAAAGGAACATAAGATTTTTGATTGTACATGGTGCTGTTACCCGAGGTTGGTATTACATCACCTTCGGGTGTTGTTTCGCCACGAAAGATGATAGTAGCATCTTTACGCGGATCGTTTGGTTCGTATGATGCAACAAGGCTCGCACTCGGAACATTAAAGCCCCAACCACCGCCGGTTGAACCATCTACTCCCTGCACCTGCGAATATTGTGAGTTAGATGCATCTGGGTTATTTGGCACCAAAGCGCACTGAATTTCAAATATGGACTCAGAGTTGTTTTTGTGATTGGTTCTGAACATTTGCTCATAATCAGGAAACAGCGTATATCCTAAAGTCATAACCTGGTTGGTTAAACTAAGCACATCGCTCCATTTTTTCTGATACATAGCAACCTTGGCATGTAATGCTAAGGCAGCACCTTTTGTAATGCGGCCAATATCGGCAGCGCTGTATGATTGTGGCAGAACTGAAGCAGCATCGGTTAAATCTGTTTCAATTGCAGCCCAAACCTGTGCTTTGGGGGTACGCGGTATATTATATTCTGATGCGGCTTTAGGTACATGTAAGCGCAACGGCACATCGCCAAAGGCCCTTACTAACCTGAAATATGCCCATGCTCTTACAAACTTTGCTTCGGCCAGGTATCTTGCTTTTAAATTAGCATCCATGCTGATAGCAGGCACATTGTCTAATATCTGGTTAGCAAAGTTGATTGTTTTGTACTCACCACCCCAGAAATCGGAGATCTGTCCCTCGCCCGAATTTGCTGTAAAATTGTGGAAGTCGTTCATAAATGCTGCATCGGCAGCGGTACTGCCTTTATTAACATCGTCCGATCCCATACTTTCAACAGCAATTGAAGCAAAAGCTATATTAGTCCACTCATGCAAATTGGCGTACATAGCGCTTACGGCTTTGGTAGCATCCGATTCTGTTTTCCAGAATTGGCTCGCTGCTTGATTACCTGCTGGATTTACATTCAAAAAGCTTTTTTTACAACTCTGGAATATTACTATTAATACAAGAAAGCTTATTCCCAATGCCCTCTGTAATGTTTTTTTACTGTTCTTCATCATTATTCAAATTAAAAAGTAACGTTAACACCAAAATTATAGGTAGCAAACAGCGGATAAACTTCATTATCGATACCCATGTTACCTACACCACCGCCGATTTCAGGCGTAAACCCATGATATCCAAATATGTTTATGGCGTTTTGGGCATTAACATAAAATCTTATTTTTTGTACACCATACTTTTTTAAGGATACACCCGGTAAGGTATAACCCAGTTGCGCATTGCGCACCCTGAAATAAGCACCGCTTTCTACAAAAAACGAATTTGGTTTTGAATTATCGTTTGCACCGATATTTGCTGAAGGATAGGTATTTGATGTACCGGCACCATGCCAGCGATGAGTGTAAAAGTCCTGTGTAAAGTTTTCATTACCAAAACGATCGCCAAGATTTGCATTGTACACATCAACATCAGCTACACCCTGCATATCAATTGCCAGGTCAAATGCTTTATAAGTAAATGCTGTATTAAACCCGTAAGATATTTTTGGATTTGGATCGCCAAGCACTACGCGATCGCGGGTATCAATTTGTTTATCGCCATTGATATCGGCATAAATAAAGTCACCTGGTTGGGCAGTTTTTTGATTTGAGGCAGCTACCTGGGCGGCAGTCTGGAACACGCCGGTAACTCTATAACCATAAAACTCGCCAATAGGCTCGCCTACAACTGTGCGGGTAGCTAAGTTACCATTGGCAATACCGTTACCACCAGAATATATCGGGTTTTTACCGCTTTGTACAGTAAGTACTTTATTATGGTTTACACCTACATTACCGCTAATGGAATATGAAAAATCGTGGCTTGGCTGATCTTTCCAAGTTAATGAGAACTCAAAGCCCTTATTCTGAATAGTAGCCTGGTTGCCTATTATTGAACCACTGTTTGTACCAACAGAAGCAAGAATTGGAATAGCAAAAATAGCATCCTCTGTTTTCCTGTTGTAATAGTCAGCTTCAAGAGATAACTTGTTATTCAAGAATCCGGCTTCCAGGCCAAAGTCTGTTGCAACTGCTTTTTCCCATACTGTTATAGGTGGTACAACTGTATTTATGCTTGCTCCTTGTGTAGGAACTTGCGGATTACCGAAAATTGCAGTAAGGTATGGATCGGCAGATACGGTTTGTTTTGAAGGATTTATTGGCACAACAGAGTTACCAACTCTACCCCAGCTTCCGCGAAGTTTTAAATTATCAAAAATATGCTGATCTTTCATGAACGACTCGTTGGTTACTACCCAGCCAGCGCCTATTGATGGAAAATACCCATAAGCATTAGGATAGAACTGAGATGCACCATCGTGACGGATAGAAGCATTCAACAGATATTTATCCTGGAAAGAGTAGTTTATACGTCCAAACTGCGATAAAGTACGGTTATGGATCTGTAAGGTTGGGTCAAATGTATAGGTAACCGGGGCGCCTGCAGGGAACGAGGTTATTAAATTCCCGCTACTCATATACGGTACGCCATCAGCATTTGCCTTTAATTGATATGATCTGTCGTTTTGAGCACTATAACCAGCAAGGGCAGTTAATTTATGATCTTTATATTTATAGTCGTAAGTTAACGTGTTTTCCCAAATCCAGTTATGGGTTTCAGTATGTTCAACATTTAAATTGGTTTTTGTACTGTTTTGTGCGGCAGTAGCAGCAAAAATCGGTGTAAAGCCTCTTTCCTCTATCTGGCCAATATCTCCGCCGAAGCTTGTTCTGAATTTCAGGTTTTTCAAGATAGAAAGATCAGCATGTACATCACCGGTTAAACGATGGTTAACAGTGCGGTGATTCGTAAAATCCAGGGTAGCTTCAGGGTTAAAGTTATTGCCGCTTCCTGTGCCGTAATCGGCAGGATCGCCGTATTTACCGTCGTTATAAAACACAGGCAAGGTTGGCGAAGCAGCATATAACTGGTGGAATATACCACCCGGAATATCTTTTGAATAGCTATATACACCGTTGGCAGTATAACCAATCTTCAAGATTTTTGCAACCGTGAAATCATTTGAAGCGTGCAGCGTGTACCGTTGGTAGTTATTATTACGTACCAAACCGTCCTGATCAAGGTAGCCGAATGAAAAATCGTAAGTTGTTTTTTCGGTACCTCCACTCAATGAAACCTGATGATTGGTTACAAAAGCGTTTCTTAGTATCTGCCCATACCAGTCTGTTCCTTTTCCATAACTGTTAGGATCGGCAAATACCGGGGGATGCTGATCATCCGGACCGGCGTTATGATTATTGTAAGTTACCAGCTCATTAACAGCGGTAGCATATTCATTAGCATTAGCCATTTTAACCTGGTTAGTAGCTGATTGCCAGCCTGCATAACCATTGTAATTAATAACAGGTTTGCCCCTTACACCATGTTTTGTGGTGATAAGCACTACGCCGTTAGCGGCACGGATACCATAAATAGCGGTGCTTGATGCATCTTTTAGTATAGTAACGTTTTCAATGTCGTTATTATTTAAAAAGCTGATATCGCTGTACCAGGTTCCGTCAACAACAAATAACGGGCTTACGTTACCGTATACGGTGCCTAAACCGCGGATACTGATTTGTGGTGACGAACCGGGTGTACCATTGTTTGTAATGGTTACGCCCGAAACCTTACCTTGTAAAGCACTTAAAGGATTGGTTGAAGCCTGTTTTGAAATTTCAGTGCCTTTTACTGAAGATACCGAGCCGGTATTATCAACTTTACGTTGTGTGCCGTAACCAATAACAACAACCTGTTGCAATTCGCTGGCTTTAGCAAGCATTTTAACATCTATATTAGTATTGCCTCCAACAGGAATTTCCTGGGTGGCATAACCTATATAGGTAAATGTTAGTGTAGCGGTAGATGGTGCAGTTAATGAGTATGCTCCATTTACATCGGTTTGAGTACCATTGGATGTCCCTTTTACTGACACGCTAACACCGATAAGTGTTTCGCCGGTAGTTGCATCAGTAACCTTACCTTTTATGGTAGCGTTTTGTGCAAATGCAGTATTAATAAAAAGGAAACATAATAGCACTAACCCTGAGATTGTAAAAATTCTCTTCATAGTTGTTAATTAAAAAATTTAAGAAAGCGGGTTAAATAAATTGGTTTTTCGTAATTCGAAATTGGTGAGATAATACAGTTTAAACAAAAAATATAACTCTACATTATTACATCACTTACAAAAACACTTTCTCATGTAAATTGAGATACTATTGTAAATTGTTAATAATCAAATTATTATAATTAGTTAGTGTAAACAATACATACTACAAAGCAGCATTGAGTACTACTACAATGAAAATATGGTATGAGAGGTAATGATGTAGTGTTAAAGCTCGATGAGAAACTCAGTTAAATTTTTATCGTGACCGAGGTTTAGCTTTTTACGCAGGCGGTAGCGGCGAATCTCCACCCCCCGTAGTGAAATATTGAGCAGTGATGCCATTTCTTTACTGCTCATATTCATGCGCAGGTAGGCACATAATTTAAGGTCGTTTGGTACAAGGTCGGGATGATCGGATTTTAGTTTTTTGAAGAAGTTTTCGTGGGCTTCATTAAAGCTGCTTTCAAATATGTTCCAATCGCGCTCGTCATTCATACCCTCATCAATAACTTTCTGAATACGGCGCAGTTGCTCATCAGCCAACTGTTTGCCCGAGCTATCCTTAAGATGGCTCATTTCGTCGCTTATTTTTTGCAGCAATTCATTCTTATAAACAATGTTCATTGCCGAATTTGCCAGTTCGCGGCTTTTACTTGCCAAATCGGCCTGTAGTTGTTCGTTTTTAATTTTTACAATCTGCTGCTCATTAATAATAGCTTCCTGCTTCAAAAATTCTTCTTTCTCTTTCTGCAGTTTTTCGTGAATATGATGCTGATGTCTTTTCAGTTTTAGCTGATAGTATCTCCTCGCTAAAATATAAGCCAGTACAATAAGCAGCATATAGCATAATACAGCAATTTTACCTGCATACCACGGGGCAAGAACTGTAAAACTTAGTGTAGTTACAGGCGAGATGTTCTCTTCGTTTACCTTCGCCCTCACTTTAAAGCTATAAGTGCCCTGGTTAAGGTTGGTAAATTCCTTTTGGGTTTGAGTTCCCCAATCGCTCCATTGTTTTGAATAACCGTCAAGGTAATATTGAAACCTTACCTTTTCCTGCCTGTAAAATGGCAGGGAATACGAAATGCGGATATTGTTTTGACTGTAAGGTATCTCTATATCATTCTGGTCGCCATTATCGGTTATTGGGGTTATCCTGTCGGTAATGTTTTCTATGCGCCTAACCAATACTTTAGGCAGCTTGGTTTGGTTTTGCTGCAAGGCATCCTCATCATTTAATATCACAAAGCCATCGTCAACACTGATCAAGTAAATGGAGCTGTTAATGCGGCTGATGTTTTCATAATCCTGCACCATACGCCCGTCAAGTATATTAAAGCGGTTAGAATCTATACTTAGTTTGCCCGGAGTTGAAAGATCAGCCAATGCTACACGGCCATGATTTATAAACCAGTATTTTTTTCCAAGCGCAGGTATTATTTTGTTGGATGATGCAAACGTCCCCAGTTTTTTATTCAATTGCTGATATTTTGAAAAACGGTCGCTTATGTCGTCATAAACATAAAAACCAGAATCGGACGAGAATACAATGCGGTTATCGAGGTTAAACACATTTATGTTGTAGCTCCCTGGCAATCCATACCGTTTATCATAATACCTGATTGAAGTAGCCTTTTTCAAATCAGCACCCAAAGTAACCCGATATATACCTTTGTAAGCATGACTTACCCAGATCTGCCCTTTATTATCCTGCTCCACATAGCGCGACGGTTCGCCAAAACCATCTACTTTATGATCGAAGATCCAGTTGCCTGCACTATCTTTCCGATAAATGATTAGCCCGGTGTAAGTACCCTGGATGAGCTGATTAGCGTTCAGCTTTTTTATCGTCCATCCACCGCTTATGCCCGTTATCTTTGATATGTTGCTGCCGTTAACCTGGAAAGTACCCGAATTATGTCCGCAAAGCAGGCGCCCATCCTGCAAGGATAATTCCCAGACCTGTCCCTGCGAGCCGGGGATCAACTGAAAATCAAAAGACTGAAAGAGCCTTTTACTGCCATTTTCAATCCAATCACTATAGAATAATCCCTGATTAGTGCCGAGATATATCTTATTATTAAAAATGATGCTTGAATAAACCGTCCCGAAGCGGCCGCTTTTATCGAAATAAAAATACAACGGAGAGTTCACTTCAATCCGGTCGATCCCATTATCTAATCCAGCCCAAAGGTTTTGTTCGGTATCAATAAATAAGCTCAACACAGTATTATTTTGCAACCCACTCGATTTATTGATATGCTGCACTACATTGCCAGCTGTATCAATTATTATAACTCCGTTTAATATAGTGCCATAGGCTATGTATTTGCCCAAAAGCAATACGCCATTATTAAGCTGATAGGTTTTTAAAAAATCGTTAGCCTGGTTACCCCACTCTTTAATTTGCTTATCATCATATATAAACAAGCCATTACGGGCCGTGCCGATTAAAAACCTGTTATTAGGAAGCGGCAGTATGGATAAAACTCCGCTGTTACCCATTTTGTCGCTTCCATTAATATATTCGAGCTTGTTATTTTTAAGCTCAAACAAGCCTTTATTAACCTGCTCAACAAAATATCGCTTACCCGTTTTAAACAAAAACAAAAAAGGGTTTGGGCCTTTTACTACATTGATTTTCCCTTGCCTAAAAATGTAAATAGAGCCGAATGATTGAAAAGTGATCTGGTCTTTATCGATGTATATTTTCCATACCTCTTCGTTAATGGGTTGGTATTGTTTGGGCACCAGTTGCGTGAGTGAGTGGTATTTTAGTACCCCCATTTTGTTATTTTCCCAATACCCGAACTCCCCGAAACCACCGGAATAAACTTTGCCATTTCCGTCGGCAGCTACCGAGCGCACGATGAGTCCGTTTGGCATAGGGTATGATTGCCAGTATTTGCCATCGAAAGTGAGCAAGCCACCGGAGTTGCCAAAATACATAATGCCGTGCTCATCGCGGGTTACAGACCAGTTTTGATTGCCCGACTGATATAAAGCCTTGGTATAATTTTGCACATAGGGCACGCCAATGCTTTTAATGTCGGCAGCATAGGTGTACCCAATATTTATAAACAGGATATATGCAAAAATTAAAATTGCTTTACGCATTGGCTTATAAAAAACAAAGACACAAGATATCGTGTCTCTACGAAAATACGGTTTGAAATTGAATAACCTAAAAATGAGACACAAAGTATTGTGTCTCTACGGCTATTCGGAAAGAACCTTTGTTTTTTTGGCGGTATTTACCGGTTGAGGAATCTTTACGTAATAGCCTGTACCATCATAAACCCTTTTACGTGGATGTTCTTTGCAGGCATCGCTGCAGCAACCTTCCATTTTTTCGCCGCACTCATCGCATTGAGTAAAATGTTCATTACATTCAGGGTTGGCGCAGTTAATCATCTTTGGGGTTACCTTACCGCAATTAAAGCAGGTTGAAATTACTACAGGATTTACGCTGTTTACATCAACCGAGAGGCGGTTATCGAACACATAGCACTTACCATCAAAATCTTCGCCGCCTGCTTCTTTACCATATTTTATAATACCGCCATGCAGCTGATAAACATCATTAAAGCCTTCGTGCAATAACAAGGCAGAAGCTTTTTCGCATTTAATACCACCAGTACAATAGGTAACTACCTTTTTATCCTTATACTGAGCCAGCTCATTGATCATTGCGGGGAAGTCCCTGAAATTCTCTATATCAAGCGTTATTGCATTTTTAAACTTGCCCAGGTTATGCTCATAGTTGGAGCGTACATCCAATATCACCACATCTTCGGCATCTTTCATTGCCAAAAATTCCTTTGGCTCCAGATGCTTACCTGTTTTCTGTTGTGGGTTGATAATATTCGGGTCGCGGAGGCCTGAATGCACAATTTCGGTTTTGTAACGAACGTGCATTTTTACAAATGATGGGGTATCGACCTCATCAATCTTAAAATCAATATCTGCAAAGCGCGGATCTGCGTGAACAGTGTCCATATAGATTTTACAGGCTTCCGGCGAACCTGAAACAGTGCCGTTCAATCCCTCTTCGGCCACAATAATACGACCGGCTAAACCTAAGCTTTTACAGAATTTTAAATGATCGGCAGCAAATTGCTCCGCATCGGCTATTGTTGAATAACAATAGTAAAGTAGTGTATTATATTTTGCCATAACATTCATTGATACTGCTGCAAACAGTGTGAAATGAGGCGCAAAGATAAGGTTTTGAGCTGAAAGGTAAAAGGTTTTGAAGTCGGAATGCGAAATGTCGATTGCGGAAGTATTAGAAGCAATATGTTTTTACATTCCGCACTCGACATTTCGCACTCCGCATTTAAATTAATTCCCTAATTTTGCCCACTCAAAACCAATACACTATGTATAATACACTGAAACCTGTATTGCAACAGGAACTTACCGATATTGAAAATGCAGGTCTTTATAAACGCGAAAGAATTATAACATCTCCGCAGGGTGCTGATATTACTGTGCAGGGTGGTAAAGAAGTTATAAATTTTTGTGCCAATAACTATCTGGGCCTGTCAAACAACCCGAAAGTTATCGCGGCAGCAAAAGCGGCAATGGATACGCATGGTTACGGATTATCATCCGTAAGGTTTATTTGCGGTACACAAGATATACATAAAGAACTTGAAAAAAAGATAGCTGAGTTTTTAGGAACTGAGGACACTATTTTATATGCAGCCGCATTTGATGCCAATGGCGGTGTTTTTGAACCCTTGTTTAACGAGCAGGATGCCATTATATCTGACGAGCTAAACCACGCTTCAATTATCGACGGTGTGCGCTTATGCAAAGCCCAGCGTCAGCGTTATAAGCATGATGATATGGCTGATCTGGAAGAAAAACTTAAGGCTACTGCAGATTGCCGTCACCGGATAATTGTTACCGATGGCGCTTTCAGCATGGATGGCACTATTGCACAGCTTGATAAAATTTGCGCCCTGGCAGAACAATACAATGCTTTGGTGATGATTGATGAGAGCCATTGCTCCGGCTTTATGGGCAAGACCGGGAGAGGCACCCATGAACATCATGGTGTGATGGGTAAAATTGATATTATTACGGGTACATTAGGTAAGGCTTTGGGCGGTGCGTCTGGTGGTTTTACATCTGGCTGTAAAGAAATTATCGATATGCTTCGCCAGCGTTCGAGGCCATATTTATTCAGTAATACCCTTGCACCTTCCATAACAGGGGCTTCAATTGCAGTATTAGATATGCTGAGCGAAACCACCAATCTGCGCGACAAATTGGAAAGCAATACACAATATTTCCGCCAGAAAATGACAGAGGCCGGTTTTGATATCAAGCCGGGTGTACACCCAATTGTGCCTGTTATGCTATATGAGGCCAAGCTGGCACAGGAATTTGCAGCAAAAATGCTGGAAGAAGGTATTTATGTGATTGGTTTTTATTACCCGGTAGTTCCACAAGGGAAAGCACGTATCAGGGTGCAGATCTCAGCAGCACATGAAACTGAACATCTTGACAAGGCTATTGCAGCATTTACCAAGGTTGGGAAAGAATTGGGAGTGATAAAATAATACGTATAGATTTCTTATATTTGTACGTACATATCTTCAATAATATGAAATTGACCTTAAATATTGAACCAGGATTAATAAGTCGGATCAAAGAAGTTGCAAAAAAAAGAAACACAAGCGTTTCGAAAATTGCAGAAAACATCTTCAAAAAAGAAATTGAAAGTGATGGGGAACCTTTTAGGATGAAAAGTATGGATGAATTATCTGATTGGGTTAAAGCATTTACCATTTCAAAGGATCCGATTCCTGATTTCGATCATAAAGCTGAATACCATAAGCATTTAGATGAAAAGTACGACTTGTGAAAAAGATTTTTCTTGATAGTGATATTATACTGGATGCGCTATTAAAAAGGCCTGGACATTTTTTGCCGGCTATGAATATCATAAGCCTGGCAAACATCAATTTCAAATTGGTAACATCATCTGTCGTATTTGTTAATGTACATTATTTTCTTGATAAATTTGACAGAGCAAGCAAATTTCCATTATTAATAAAACTTAGGTCCGTTATTTCAGTAATAGAAATAGGAGAAACCATAATAGATTTGGCATTGAAAAGTCGTCTGAATGATTTTGAAGATGCCGTTCAATATTTTGCAGCACTAAATGCCAATGTAGATGCCATCATTACAAGAAATATAAAAGATTACAAACAAGCTTCTATACCGGTTTTAACAGCCGAACAATTTTTAAAAACACTATAATGCAAGCCCAAATAGATCAATATACCACCGAAATAAATGCTTTTTCGCCAGCCAATGCTGAGGAGCTGGAAGCATTCCGGATAAAATTTTTAGGAACAAAAGGAATTATTAAAGACCTGTTTGAGCAATTTAAAAATGTTGGTCCTGAAGAAAAACGCACTTTCGGTAAAGTGCTTAACCAGTTTAAACAACTGGCCGAAGCAAAATATAACGAACTAAAAGAAGCTACGGATTTAGGACTTAAGACTCAAGACTTAGGCCTTGATCTAACTTTACCGGGTGATGGCTTTGCAGTAGGTTCCCGTCACCCGCTATCTTTGATCCGTACAGAGATCATTGATATTTTTAAACGCTTAGGTTTTGTTGTAGCCGAAGGCCCAGAAATTGAGGATGACTGGCATAATTTCTCCGCTTTAAACTTCCCGGAAGAACACCCGGCGAGGGACATGCAGGATACTTTCTTTATCAAGAAAAATCATGGTAAGGATGATATAGCTTTGCGTACACATACCTCATCGGTACAGGTGCGGATGATGGAAAATGGCAAACCACCGTTCAGGGCTATTATGCCGGGCAGGGTTTACCGTAACGAAGCTATATCAGCACGTGCGCACTGCTTTTTTCACCAGGTTGAAGGCTTGTATATTGATGAGAATGTTTCTTTCTCCGACTTGAAGCAAACGCTTTATCACTTTGTGCAGGAGCTTTATGGCGAGGGTACAAAGGTACGTTTTCGTCCGTCGTACTTCCCGTTCACAGAACCATCAGCTGAGATGGATATATCCTGCACTATTTGCAAAGGTGCAGGCTGTAACATGTGCAAGTACACTGGTTGGGTAGAAATACTTGGCTGCGGCATGGTTGATCCCAACGTTTTGGAAAACTGCGGCATTGACAGCGCTAAATTTACCGGCTTTGCTTTTGGCATGGGTATAGAAAGAATTGCCAACTTAAAATATGTTATACGTGATCTGCGTTTATTCTCTGAAAACGATGTTCGTTTTTTAAAGCAATTTCAGGCAGACATTATATGAAGAAATTATCACTGTTAACCATTCTTTGCGTGACCTTTTTTTCCTGCGGAAAGGGCGGAGATGCAATACCTAATGTTGGCGTAAATTTCCAGGCATCCATAACCGATCCGCGATTAAGCGCATTGCATGTGGCAGGTGGTGCAGTTTTAATAAGCGGATATGGTGTGGCGGGTTTAATACTTTATCGCGAACCCGACGGAACCTATGCAGCTTATGACCGTTGCAGCAGCTATATGCCACAAAACCATTGTGCTGTAACCCTCGATCCTTCTGGCTTTACAGTTACCGATCCGTGCAGCGGATCGAAATTCTCATTGGCAGACGGTACCCCGGTAAAGGCTCCTGCTACACGGGCTTTGAAGGCATATAGTATAAATGTCAGTAATTTTGAGATATTTGTATCTAATTGATACATGGAAGCCGATAAAATAAAAGAAAGCATTAAGCGGGCAGCGCAAGACCTGTTCCGGAAATTCGGTTATCATAAAACCAGTGTTAACGAAATAGCCAAACGGGCCAAGATAGCCAAAGCCACTATTTATAAATATTTTAACAGCAAGGAGGATGTTTTGCATTCGTTGCTGATGGATTATATTAAATTAAGTGTTGACGACCTGATCCATCAAAACACTCCTGAAATGGATGAGGAGGCACATTTAAATATCCTCATCATGAAAACCTGCCGACTCAGCTATACTGTGTGTAATGAGTTTATAGGCTGGGATTTTATCCGCGAATCAACCAACTCCCAGGATTTTTTAAAGAACCTTTCGAATGAGCTGGAAGAAATGCTGGTAAGCGTTTTTTCGCAGCTTAGCGGTATCCGTAAACACGAAACCTATTTGCAGCGCCTGCGTTTTTTAATAAAATGCAGCAAAAGCATTGTGTTCAGCTTTGCCTTTACCTCGGTAAGCGACTCGGATGTGCGTAAAAATTTTGTTTCATTTCAGAAAGAAATTCTTCCCTACCTGGTTAAGGCAGCAATTACCATCTAATTTCGGAAGTCGGAATTTCGATTTCGGAATTGTTAAGTTATCGTCATAGATACTCAAAGCAAAAAACTTCTAAATAAAATTTGCATAATCAATTTAAAAACATTTACTTTGAATAACAAAGTACTTTTAAGTGGAAGAAAAAGAAATTCAAAATGAACTGGCCTCCATCCGCAGCCTGATGGAGCGTTCATCAAAGTTCATATCCCTAAGCGGCCTCTCCGGAATATTGGCAGGAGTATATGCACTAATTGCTGCTGGCTTAGCATATAACATAGTTTACAGCGGAAGCTCAAGGGTTTATACAAGAATAAACCTTCATACAGATCCGGTCCCACTATACAATTTAATCGCTATAGCAGCCGTTACGTTGCTGCTATCGGTAGTTACCGGGGTGATATTAACAACCAAAAAGGCGAAACGAAAAGGCCAGCCGGTTTGGGGGAAAATAAGCCAGTCATTATTGTTTCACATGGCCACACCCTTAGTAACAGGAGGAATAGTTATACTTATCTTTCTTTTCCGTGGCTATTACGGTATTGTGGGGCCAACCTCACTCATCTTCTATGGCCTCTCCCTGGTAAGCGCAAGTAATTTTACTTTTACCATGGTAAAATACCTTGGCATTTGCGAGATAATTTTAGGGTTAATTGCCGCTTGCTTACCCGGCTATGGTTTGTTATTTTGGGCGATTGGTTTTGGCGTGCTGCATATTGTATACGGCAGCATGATGTACTTAAAATACGATAGGTGAAAGTCCCCTTTGATAAACTTGACAAAGCATTTGAGAACCGGCTGAGGTTACAGATCATGAGCGTGCTGATGGTGAACGACCGCTATGATTTTAACTCTCTTAAAGAACTGTTGAACACTACCGACGGTAACCTGGCATCGCATCTGAAAGGGCTGGAGAAAGAGGAATACATCATTGTACATAAAACATTTTTAGGGCGAAAGCCAAATACTACTTATGAATCGACAGAAAGAGGAAAAAAAGCATTTAAACAGCATTTGGATGCTTTGGAACAATTAATTAAACAACAAAAGAGTAGCTAATTTTTTTATCCACACACTTTGAAATACAAAGTACTTTTAAATAAACAATCATGACAGAACAAATTGAAGAAAAACGTGGCTTTATGCACTGGTTAAAGGAATCGGTAACCGTAAAGCTGGCCTTTATTGGGTTTCTTATTCTGGTGCTCCTAATCCCTTCATCACTGGTGGAAAACCTGATCAGAGAACGAGCAACGCGACAGGAAGAAATGATGAAGGATGTATCAGATAAATGGTCGGCCAGCCAATTGATCCGGGGACCAGTATTAACAATCCCGTATAAAAAGCATGTTAAATACCTGGACGATTCGCAGAAGGAAGCGGAGAAAGATGTGATGGAGAATTTGTACGTATTGCCTGATAACCTTCATATTAAAGCGGGGTTAAAGACAGAGATCCTGCATCGTGGAATATTTGACGTGGTGGTTTACAATACCATTGTAAGGGTTTCGGGGAATTTTGCACCTGCTGATCTAAACGCACTTAATTTATCGGCTACTCAACTGCTTCCAGAAAAAGCCCGCATCGCATTTAGCATTTCCGATTTGAAAGGCTTAAAAACAAACCCTGTAATAAACGCAGCAGGACAATCGTCACAAGCCGAACCTATTTTTGACGCCCATTCTCCTTTTAACAGTGGCTTGCAGGCCAATGTTAACTTAACGACTAAAGCAGGTGAGATTCCTTTTGATTTTACGCTGGATTTAAAAGGCAGCCAGGAATTAAGCTTTTTACATCTTGGAAAAACAACCGATGTTGAAGCAAAAGGAAACTGGAGCAGTCCGAGTTTTGACGGACGTTATTTACCTGATACCCGCGTAGTAGTTAGCGGCGGATTCTCGGCAAAATGGCGCATGTTATATTATAACAGGCCCTACCCGCAACAATGGGTTGGTAATGATACTTTATTAAGTGATAATAAAAAGGAGGCCGATGCATCATTTGGTGTAAAGCTGCGCTTACCGGTTGATCAGTATCAAAAAACTACGCGTACCAGCAAATATGCATTACTGATAATAATGCTGACATTCATTTCACTTTTTCTTACCGAGGTTATCCGTAAACAAAAGGTCCATGTATTTAATTACCTGCTAATAGGCGCTGCAATGATCATTTATTATTCGCTTTTGCTCTCGTTTTCTGAGCAAATTGGTTTTAACCCGGCTTACCTGGTAGCATCAGTTGCAACCGTAGGACTTATTACCACGTTTATTGGCTCCCTGCTTAAAAATCTGAACGCAGCCTTGCTCTTTGGTTTTATTTTATCGGTGTTTTATGTTTTCATTTTTGTGATCATCCAGTTGGAAGATTTTGCACTGATAATTGGCAGCGTGGCCTTATTTATTATTGTAGGGATGCTGATGTATTTCTCACGCAAGATCAATTGGGACAAGCAGTAAAACATATACAAAACGTGTTTAGCGATTGAACCTTTAAAGGATAGTCGCTAAATATGTTATACAAAGTAAAATATTAAAGATGAAAACAGAGGCATCGATTTCAGCAAGGCAATGGTGGTTTCACAAAAGAATTACATACAACAAAGGGCTCATTATCGCTGGCATTGTCGCTTTCCTGCTGTATTGTATACTTGGCCAACTAATAATTGCACCGCGTGGAGATTTTGAGGTAACGTTGTTTACAACCTTTTTCCAGGGATTCGCTTATTTATTTATGATAGGAATTGCCAACGCTTTTTACTCTTTAGGATGGATCATGGATATATCGTTCAACAAAAACGATGATCTGCGTTTTAGGGAAAGGCTTTTTGCTTTAGGCTATTGGTTCTCTATTTCTTTACCTATTTTATTAATTCTTAGTATAATGATCAGATTTCTTATTTGGGGGGAATAAAACGAATAAAAGTTGAAGTATCGGCAACCTCAAATGAATTAAAGAAAATTTAACAAAAAAAACATAATACCAATTTGGTTTTTGGTATATAATTACTTTAATTTGCATTAAAAGTCATTTTATCATGAGCAGAGAGCTACTTGAATTTTCGGACATGATTGATGCGCAATTTGATATAACAGTAGTTGAGCCGGATGATTTTTGGCAAATGATAATAAATATGTTTATCTGATTGTGGATTACTTACCCCTCCGTTAACTGTGTCCACACAGTCAACCACAACTCATTTTGCCCGAATTAAACCAGATGTTTGTTAAGACTTGTGCTGAAGAAGTCTGTGAGGACACAGACTTTGGGTGAGGGATTGACGTGAATATTGCTTGTATAGTTTACTCACCCGGTCGTTGCTTCGCGCGACCTGCCCTCTCTTCCGCAAGCGGGAAAAGGGGCTGAAAAATGAAAGCTCTATTAACATTGCAACTTTACAACCTTTCAACATTACAACAACTACAACACTTACAACTTCTCCAACCCTTTACAACCTCCAACAAAACCCCTACCTTTGCAGGCTGATGAATCAAGTTGCTAAAAAGAAGTTTTTTGAAGATGTTACCATTATTGACATTGCCGAAGAGGGCAAGGGTGTAGGCAAAGCCGACGATTTTGTGCTTTTTGTGGATAAAGCCGTACCCGGTGATATCGCCGATGTGCAGGTTTACCGCAGCAAGAAGAATTTTGGCGAAGGTAAAATAGTTGAGCTTAAACAGGCATCCGAATATCGCACTCAACCATTTTGCGAGCATTTCGGTACTTGCGGCGGCTGTAAATGGCAACATATGACCTATGAGGCCCAACTAAAATTCAAGCAAAAATCTGTAGCCGATGCTTTAACGCGTTTGGCTAAGATTGATATTGAAGGCATGCTGCCTATTGTGTCCTCCCCTGCTGATAAATATTACCGCAATAAACTGGAATATACCTTCAGCAACAAACGCTGGCTGTATGATGGTGAGAACCGCGACAATGAAGAATTAAATATGAATGCGCTGGGTTTTCATATCCCAGGCAGGTTTGATAAAATACTTGATGTAAACCATTGCTGGTTACAGGCTGAACCATCAAATACTTTACGCAACAGCATCCGCGAATTTGTAATTCAACAAGGATACAGCTTTTATGACCTTAAAGCGCATACCGGCGCGTTACGAAATCTGATAGTACGTACCTCATCAACAGGGGAGGTAATGGTGATAGTGGTTTTTGCTTATGCTGATGAGGAAGAAGTAAACAAGCTGATGAGTTATATTGATAGTAATTTCCCTGAAATTACATCGTTGCTCTACATCATCAATGAGAAAAAGAACGATACTATTTTTGACCAGGATGTGATTGCCTTTAAAGGACCGGAATATATCCACGAGGAAATGAACGGGATAAAGTTCCGCATCGGGCCAAAATCGTTTTATCAGACTAACTCTATCCAGGCATTAAAACTGTATGAAATAGCCCGCGATTTTGCAGGCTTTATAGGCGATGAGCTGGTTTATGACCTTTATACAGGCGCAGGTACCATTGCCAACTTCATTGCAGGGCATGTACGCGAGGTTGTGGGTGTGGAATATGTGCCTTCAGCCATTGAGGATGCTAAGATCAACTCGGCCATCAACAATATCACCAATACAAAATTTTATGCAGGTGATATGAAAGATGTATTGGTTGCTGATTTTGTGGCAGAACATGGTAAACCGGATGTGATCATCACCGATCCGCCACGCGCAGGGATGCACCCTGATGTAGTTGCCCGGTTAATGGAGATTGAGGCGCCGAAAATTGTATATGTAAGCTGTAATGCAGCCACACAGGCGCGTGATCTGCTGGTATTGAAAGAGAAATATGATACCGCAAAAATTCAACCTGTTGATATGTTTCCGCATACGCAGCATGTGGAAAATGTGGTGTTGCTGGTGTTGAGATAGTTCATGCTAGAAAAGTCCATGGACCATAGTCCATAGTAAGGAAAAAACAGGAGTATAATAATCCACTGAAAAGATCATATAATCCTTAAATCAGGCGAACGGCGAAGCCCTCTTGAACACCTTTAAAAACAAACACCATGTGAAAAATCATGGTTCAAAGAATCAGTGAAATCAAAAAATCGGTGCAATCAAAAATAATAATATGGAACCGGAAGAACTTTTAAACGAAGATAGAAATAGCAATGACGGGGCTAAAAAGGAAAGTCCGCTGGTGAGTTTGGAGAAGGATTTGAAATTTTTTAATGAGTCTATCCGCGAGGTAGCTGTTGAAATAATGATGGAAGGGCTTTCCAATTATCCTATTTTCATTGCTCATCAGCACGAATTAGCTTTAGGCGAGTTGATACTCGACCGCTTGGATCTCAATACCGAATGGAGTATCCATGCATCAACCCTTGAAGAGTTTGTAGAAAAGGGTGTGATAAAAGAAATACTGAAAGAGCGCTTTATCAGCAGTTACAAAAACCCTAACGATTTTATGTGCGTGTTTGTGATA
>JABDFZ010000028.1 GCA_013286325.1 Bacteroidota bacterium
TGGAGATACACAGTTATTATACACAGAGCTACTTTACCAGCAGTACGATGAGCGCAGATGTGAAGGCTTTGTTGCATAATTACCTAAGCCTTGCCGAAAAACAGTGGATAAGCAAAAGCGTTTATGAACAAGCTCTGATTGCTTTAACCATGCAACGCAATGGCAAGCCACAGATTGCTGCAGCAATTATTAAATCGTTATTGGAAACTGCGCAGCAATCGGATGATATGGGGATGTACTGGGCCAAAAACAAATCAGGATATTATTGGTACCAGTCACCAGTGGAAACACAAAGCGTAATGATTGAACTGTTTACTGAAGCAGCTAATAACCCCAAAGCGGTTGAAGAAATGAAGATATGGCTGCTGCGGAGCAAGCAAACCAGTAACTGGCAAACTACCAAAGCTACCGCCGCAGCCTGCTACGCATTGTTGCTCAAAGGGGATAACTGGCTTGCCGACCAAACTGTACCTGATATTGATTTAGGTGGGAAAAACCTTTCGGAATTAAAGCCTGACGTTAAAGCTGATGCCGGTACCGGCTATATTAAAACCAGCTGGGCCGATGAACAGGTTAAGCCGGAACTGGGTAAAGTGCAAATAAAAAATAACGGTAAAACCATAAGCTGGGGTGCGTTGCACTGGCAATACCTGGAGAACCTGGATAAGATAACTTCGTCAACAACAGACATTAATTTAGAACGTAAGTATTTTATTGTTAAACAAGGTAGTACAGGACCTGAGCTTACTGCCGTTGATGCAGTGCATCAGCCTAAAACCGGAGATTTGCTTAAGGTTGTAGTTTATTTAAAGGCAAACCGTGATTTTGAATATGTACAGTTAAAAGATATGCGCCCTGCAGGTACAGAGCCTGTTGATGTGTTATCGACCTATAAATATCAGGATGGTTTGTACTATTACCAGGTTACAAAAGATGTGGCTACCAGCTTTTTTATCAGCAATTTAAATAAAGGGAATTACGTATTTGAATATCAGCTGCGTGTTGCACAACCGGGGAATTTTTCAACGGGGATAAGTACCGTACAATGTATGTATGCACCCGAGTTCAATTCACACTCGGAAGGGATGCGAATGGTGGTTAAGCCGTGAGTTGATTTCGGATTTAAGCCCAAAGCCAGATAATAAAACATTGAGGACTAAAAGTTAGTCCTCAATGTAATTCCGTATGTTTTTGGGTTGCCCAAATGCGAGGCGCCGAAATCATAGGCATAATCAATATATTTCTTGTTTGCCAGGTTTTGTCCCCATAAAAATGCATCGAACCATTTGGTGCTTATGCCTAAATGGGCGTTGAACAGGCTGTATCCTTTTTGCTCTATATGATTGGCCAGATCGAAATATTGATTGCCAATGTATTTCCATTCGCCACGGGCAATAAGCTGCATGTTTGCATCAAGTTGATAGGCATATTGCAGTGCAAGCATTGATGTTACATCGGGTGTATAAACCTGGTGATTGCCCTTTAAATTTATTGCCTGCCCGTTATCCGGAACTTCAAGATCGGTGTACCTTGCATGCGTGTAGCCAAAGTTGTAGTCTACATTTAAACCTTTTAATACGGTAGCGGCAAGCTCAGCCTCAATACCTTTGCTGTTTAGTTTTCCTGCATTTTGGGTAACAGTAATGGCGCTTGGCAATATCAATGTGGGCACCTGCGCATTATTTACGAGCGTGTAAAATGCCGAAATATTAACGCGTAATCTTTTATTAAAGAAAGAATTTTTGGAGCCAATCTCGTAATTGTCGCTGTACTCAGGCTTGTAAGCATAGAGCGGCGGCTGTGAAGGATCGGAACCTAACTGGCTGATACCGCCTGCCCTAAAGCCCCGGCTATAGGTGGCAAACAGGTTATTATTGTCGGAGAGATGATAAGCAACAGTAAGTTTTGGAGTAAAGGCTTTAAAGTTTGCCTTCGACGAAGTATCGGCCTGGGTAATTGTTCCACCGGCTCCATCGGGTTGAAATTCTCCTTTTACTTCTTCTTTTTTATGCTCGGCATCGTAACGAAGACCTGCAGTGATATCCCATTTTGGGTTGATGGTGTAAACTACCTGCCCGAATGCTGCAGCGCCATAATTACGCTCGATATTGGTATTGATACTGGTGAAGTTATTAATTGGCGAACCTACATCCGCTGCGTCGGCGCCGAAGTGCGTGCCAACTTTGGTAGGGCTGTAACGGTAAAACCCGTAAAGACCAGCAGTCCACTTGATGGGAGATACCGATAAAGCGGGTGAACTGAATCGAAATTCCTGAGTTCCTACCTTTACATTATTCCAGTTACTGCCGTAATTATTAATGATTGATACTGCATCGATAGGTGAAAAATCGCCATCAATAGGGGTGGTGTAGTAACGGTAGTTTTCCTGATAAGAACTAACTGATGTAAAATTGAAGTTGCTTCCAGTATAATTTGCGGATAACGAGGCATTAAATATGTTATCGATAATTTTTGTTGTAGCGTTCTGATCTACCTTAAATGGATTGCTCAATGCATCCGCCGGGCTGCCTGCTAACTGGAATGGCCCGTTATTACGGTTCTCGTAATTTTTAACATTCAGTGTAAGTGTAAGCTTTTCATTGGCCAAAAATTTAAGGTAATAGTTGCCTAAAAAGAAGTGCTGCTTATCAAATTTTGTATTGTTAAATACATTGGTATAAAACCCATTAAATGCCGAATACACTCCGGCAACACCCAAAAAGAGTTTATCTTTTATCAGCGGTGCGCGCAGACCCAGGCTATAGCGTTGTTCACCATAATTGCCAAAATTAAGCTCGGCAAAGCCACTGGTTTGGTTTGAGGGCTGTTTGGTGATCACATTTATTACGCCACCCAACGCATTGCGGCCATACAATGTTCCTTGCGGGCCGCGTAAAACTTCAATACGTTCAATATCAAAAAGCTGGGGTATATAGGTATCGAGGCTAAACTGGTTTACCCCATCGATATAAGTAACCACAGCAGGATCATAAGATGTTGTGGCAACGCCCCGCAATCCGGTTACATTCCGGTTATCACCTGGGCCTGCTGAATACAGGTTGGGAATTATCCCGGTAAGGTCTTTTAAGTTCCACAATTTATATTCCTGTACCTGTTTTGCAGAAAGCGTTGAGATACTGACAGGTACCTGTTGAACTTCTTCTTCTCTTTTTTGAGCAGTTACAACCACTTCATCCAGTTGATTACTGACATCTTTTAGTTTCAGATTGAGAACCTGACTTTTTCCGCTTATGGTAATAACTTGATTGCTTGACGCATAGGCGATACTACTGATATGAATAGTGTAAACACCTGCAGGAATGTTAGCGATACTAAACTCCCCCTTAGTGTTGCTGGTTGTATTGTAATTGGTATTTAACAAGGTTATGGTTGCATTTGCAACCGGTTCGGATTTGGAGTTAGTGATAACCCCTGAAACTTTGACAAGGTTTTGTGTATAAGCCGAGCAATAAATGATCAGCATAAATAATAGTAAGGATATTTTTTTCATTGAAAAAGTAGTACGTGTTAAATTGATAGTCCTGAGTCTGTAGCCCTAAGTCCAGATAACGAAATCAGACTTAGGACTACAGATTAATGACTATAGACTGGATTTTATTGCTTAAGCGATAAGACCCAGTTTATAATTTGTTTGGCCTCTGCTGGTTTAAGGGCAGGATGTGCCGGCATTGAAACATCGCCCCAAACCCCTGTGCCGCCCTGAATTACCTTTTGGGTTAAGTGGGTCACTGATGCTTTGCTGTTCGGGTATTTTTTAGCAACATCAGTAAACGCAGGCCCGATTGATTTTTCGGATATTTTATGGCAGGTTTTACAATCGAGCGATAACATTAAAGCCTTACCTGGGCCGGCAGCATTAATGCCTGTTAATTTAGGAACACCACCTGCCAGTATACTAAGCGTTTTACTTTTTGTTGCGGCATCCTGATCGTCCTTGACTTCGACAGAAGCAGTGTAGGTACCTTTGGTTTTATAAACGTAACTGAGGCGTGGTACTAAGGTTTTCTTGGTTACACCATTGCCCAGTGTCCAGTTATAGGTCATTTTGTCTCCCTCAGGATCTTTCGCTACAACAGTAAATAATACTGACAAAGGCAGTTTGCCGTAAGTCTTGCTGGCATTTACTTTAGCTATATCGGGTGCACGGTTTCCTCGGTTGTAATCTATTCTAGCCAAACCTGCGTCCGGATTTTTTGTGAACCAGCCATTGCCATATTCAAGTACATAGATCCTTCCATCAGGCCCTACTTCCATATCAATAGGCGCATTGAATTTTGTTGAAGGCATAAAGGCTTCCATTTTATCAAAATCGCCATTTGGCTGCAGGGTTATAGCTTTTATCCATCCACGGATCCAATCGTAAAAGATCATCTTTTTGTTATAATAATCAGGGAATCGGGTTGCCTTCGGATACAGATCGGTATAATAAACCGGGCCGGCCATTGTAGTGCGGCCACCGGAACCTACTTCCGGAAAATCAGCTGATGGGCCATAAGGATACCAGATGAATGCGGGTTGTGCCGGAGGCAACTCGGTTAAACCTGTATTATTTCTTGAATCATTAATAGGATGCAGCGGATCAAACGCGGGACCGGATACGCCCGTAGCATAGTTATAAGCGTGATACGGGATATTCGGTCCTATAAACAGTGGCCAGCCAAAGAAGCCTGCCTTGCGGGCTTGGTTCAGCTCATCATAACCGCGTGGTCCGCGTGTTTCCAAGCTATCTTTGTTAGCATCAGGACCAACCTCACCCCAGTATAAAAAGCTGTTCTTTTTATCAACTGAGATACGGTATGGGTTCCTGTCGCCCATTACATAAATTTCAGGGCGAGTTTTGGGTTCACCGGGTTTAAACAGGTTGCCTTCCGGAATATCATAAGTGCCATCCGGCTTCATTTTTATACGTAGTATCTTTCCGCGTAAGTCATTGGTATTGCCTGCAGAGCGCCTTGAATCGTAATGATCGAAACCGGGGCGGTCATCCAGCGGGGCAAAGGCATGAGTGTTATACGGGGGTTTTCCATCTTCATCAAATGGGGTTGAATTATCCCCTGTTGAAAGGAACAGCATATTATCCTGACCGAACGCAATTGAACCACCGGTATGGCAGCAGATCTCCCGTTGCGAATAAAGCTGCAATACTATTTTTTCTGTTTTGTTATCGATGGTATCATTCAGCAATGTAAAGCGCGATAAACGGTTTACACTGGTATCTGTAGGGCTGTAATAAATATAAATATAATGATTGTTTTTAAAATCAGGATCAGCCTGAAGGCCCAAAACACCTTCTTCAGCATTTACACCCTTAATATGCGTTTTCCAGTAAACGTCTAAAAAACCTACCTGTTTAACCGTTTTGGTATCGTTTTTATAAAGTTTTATACCACCGCGGCGTTCTGCGATCAATACGTCGAGGTTTGGTAATATGGTCATCTCAGTAGGTTCGAAAAAGTTACCTGTTACCAGCTGGGTTTTAACAAAACGGTTCTCTTCGGGAACACGCTCAGTAGTAGCTTTTGAATAATTAAGTTTCTGATGATCGCCAATAGCCCATTGAATACCGCCGAGGATATGTTTCAGAAAAAGCGGATCGCTGTACGATTCGTCGGTATGGCCAAGCTCTGTGTACCATGCCCTGCCGCCATCGTAATTATGATACCATGCCATAGGGTGGTTTGCGCCGTTTATGCCACCTTTATAGCTGGTTTCATCAATGGTTATCAGTACATGCATATCTTTAATCAGGTCTTTGTAATTATACCATTCATCCTTTCTTTTCCATACATCGGGTAAATGTTTGGTAGAAATATGCGCTTTATCAACCACATGCAGCACAGCCTCCTGCTGTGCTGGGTGGCTAACAAAATAACCGCCAACTAACCTGCCATACCAATGCCAGTCATACTCTGCATCGGCAGCAGCGTGGATGCCCACATAGCCGCCACCAGCCTGAATGTATCTTTCAAAATCATTACGTTCGTTTGCAGTAAGCAGCGGGCCTGTGGTGCTTAAAAACACAACCGTACTATATTTCTGAAGGTTGCTTTCGGTAAATTTTGCAGCATCAGATGTGGTGTCCACGTCAAAATTGTTCTCCTTGCCAAGCTTTATAATAGCATCTACTCCTAATGGAATTGAGGCATGGTGAAAGCCAGCTGTTTTTGTAAAAACCAGGATTTTTGGTTTGACAGGAGCAAAGCTCAAAAACAAAAGCGGGATAAAAAGCAGGACGGTAAATTTAAGTCGCATTGGTTTATTTTTAATGGTAAATATGTAGGTAATTATAATGGGTTTAATAGCGCCTAATTTAAATAAAAAAGGGATAAAACGAACTTTGAAATAAAAATGATACTAATTGTTAATCATGCACTTAAGATTTGTGTAATCGATTGCAGAGAAGCATGGTGTATGGCCTGTTTAAACGTTAATGAAACTTGCAGATTCATAGCATTTTACCGTGCTGATGTAAGGAATATGTGTGGATAATACACGCTGGTATTTTGTAATACAGCTGGTAAGGATTTTTAATTAATAACCCAATATTTGTGGATTTGGAATAGGGCGTGATCTATAATATCTATAATTTTTACTGATTAAAATTCTTAATTGTAACACCGGGCTCCGACGGAGCCAGAAAATACGCATTATTAAAGCTATAAACAGAATGCTCTTCTTGAGTTGTAAATTTGTCAGACCCCGGAGGAGCATCCTGTTTATAGAAAAATGGGAGAAATGATCAGGCCCCCAGGGAGCCTCCTAAACTCGCCTTATAATTTAGATACTAACCTCAATAGTACTACTATTTAATGCTGATGGTTTGTTCTTTTAAATTCCAACCACTGATGCTAACCATTGCTGCGTTTTTAATTTTAGCTGCGTTATAATTAAGGGTTATAGTTTTATGTTCGCTGGGTAAAACAGATATATAATTATCGCTGTAAAACACAGGTAATAAGCGGTTACCGCTTTGTGCATCAACCAATGATATGCGGTTAAAAAATGCTACCGGGGCATTATCAGGATTGGTTAGCGTAACTTCAATAGTACCAGGTGTAATTTGCTTAGCAACCGTTGTAACCTGCGACGGCGCAATTTTTTTGAGGCCGGAGTAAACGCCTTTTTCATCAGGTAGCCAGTACAGATTATCGCTTACTATATTTTGTTTCAGATCGAGCAACCTTAGGGAAAGAAATACACCTTCTTTTTTTGCCAGTGCATTTACTTCGTCTTTCATAGGCACAAAGCCTTTAACAGATTGCGGCTGGATCTCTTCAAAAACCTTTGTCAGCAGTTTTTCTTTACCCTGCATGCTATAAGCCTTTACCTCGAGCATTAAATCGCGTCTGGTTGTAAAGGTGTTATTTACAATGGTAACCATGCCATCTAAAGGATTGTACATTACATGCAGCGGCTCGCTGCCATTATGCAGACCATATAAACAAGCATTAGGGTCGAGGTAATAATCATACATCTGCCCGCGCATGGCAGTCCACGGGTTTTGGGTTTTCCAGATGATAACACCTGTGTACCAATCCCACATGTGGGCGCTAAAACCCTCCATCAGGGCCCGGTATTGATTGTAGTTAACCAGTTGTGCCTTGGCAGCGAAGTCTTTTGCATCGATTGCTTTTCCATATGGGTCGATAGCTGCATCGTAACCAATATACTTGTGATAGTCCCATACTGAATCTACTTTTCTTTTACCTCTATCTGTAGAAAATTCAGGAGCGATCAAATTTTCAGTCGGAATAAAACGCTTTAATGATTCAAAATCATTTATGCCAACGGAGCCAATTTCCGAATTAAACGGAAAGGTATGCACTTTAAAAAATGCAGAGTCAGGCTGTATACCATAAGGGCCGTCGCCATTGCCACCAAGGGTATTGAGCGACATTTTATCGGAATTGGAATACTCCACAAACCAGCGTGTGCCATCGAGTTTTGGCAAAATAGTATCCCTTACAGGGATCAAAATATCTTCGGGAGGCGTGATCTCATTGCCTCCGCACCATATAACCAGTGAAGGGTGGTTGCGCACCATTTTTATCTGGTCGGTAAGCGACTGTAGGTATAATTTATGATCGTCCGGATATTTGCGTCTTGTCCATTGATCGTCTTTTTTCATTGGATCGAGCCATCTGCCGTTTGCATCGCCTGAAACCCAGAAGTCCTGAAAAACCAGCATGCCGTATTCATCGCAAGCATTGTAAAACTCCGGCCTTTCCAGCAATGCCCCGCCCCAAACCCGGATGAGGTTCAGGTTCATATCGCGGTGAAAGCGTACTTCGGCATCATATCTTGCATCCGATAAACGCAGCATCGCATCAGAAACGATCCAGTTGCCGCCTTTAATAAATATCTTTTGGCCATTAACCGCAATCTGCCTGCTTTTTGTTTGTTCGTTCCAGCTACTTTGAATTTCCCTTACGCCAACGTTAATGAAGGCCTGGTCAGACAGTTTATTTTGAACTGTAAACTGAATGGCGCTTTTATACAGATAAGGTTTGCCATAACCATTTGGCCACCATAGTTTAGGGTCTTTTAGTACGAGATCGTTCAGGTTAATTTCGATTGAAGAATTAGCTTTAACTATCACATTTTTAATAACCTTTTGCCCGGCAATTGTAAACTGTAAAATACCGCTTACTGCCTTACTTGTTGGGTTGCTTAAAGTTGCTGATGATTTAATAATAGCCGGCTGCTGCATGCCTTCGACCTGCCTGATACCAGGAACTATTGTTATAATATGCGGATCGGTAATTTTAACTGCCCCTGTCGTTTCTATGGTTACTTTATCCCAAATACCGGTGTTGCGGTCGCGCATGGGTTGTATCCAATCCCACCCGGCGGTATATTGCAGGCCAACGTTTTTAGCGATCTGCCCGTCACCTCCTTGCCCGCCATTCGGGTTTCCAACCGGATCGGGAGGATAAACCAATACAGCCAAACGGTTTTTACCACTTTTATTAATCAGGGAAGTAATATTATACGATTGACGCAAAAACATACCGAAGTGCCTCTGCTTATTTACCTTTTTGCCATTTAAAAATACTTCGCAGCTATAATTAACACCTCTTAAATTGAGGTAGACCTGATTACTGCCAGTGGGAGCGGCCTGTTTAAAATCTTTTACAAACCAATAAGTATAATAATCGCGACCGGTGTTGTATATATCTTTTATGCGGGCATTGTTCATTCCCCAAAAAGGATCGGGAACGAGCTTGTTATTCAATAATGTAGTTAAAACAGTTCCGGGTACGGTTGCATTTAACCATGAATTTAACTGAAAATCATCTTTTGAGATCTGGGTACCATCTGCGTGCACATCAGCGAGTTTCAGGCATTTCCAGCCTTCATTCAGTTCGCTGCTGTTTTGAGCGGATACTTTTGTAAATGATAAAAGACAGATAAGTAATAAGAAGAAAAAAGATGAAGATGGATTCTTCAGGAGCAGTTTAAACCTGCTCCTTGTTTGTATTTGTGTGGGCATAGATAGGTATTTAGGGCTAAAGATAAAATAAATATAAAAATTAGCCCCTTTAGATTGTGTTTTTTGCTGAACAGGTTCAAATACTAATACGCCCGTTCAGGTGCGTACACTTGAGCGGGCGTATTTAGTTGAAATATTAGATGAGAGCGTTTCTGGCTATACGTTAAACCTGAAATGCATAATATCGCCATCCTGCACAATATAGGTTTTACCTTCAATGCCTAATTTACCATTGTCTTTAATAACTGCTTCTGATCCGTTGAATTTTACAAAATCCTCGTATTTTATTACTTCAGCGCGGATAAACCCTTTTTCAAAATCAGTATGGATAACGCCTGCTGCCTGTGGTGCAGTAAAGCCCTTTGTAATTGTCCAGGCGCGCACTTCCTGTACTCCAGCAGTAAAGTAAGTGGCAAGATTGAGCAGCTTGTAGGCGGCCTTTATCAGCTTGTTTACACCAGATTCAGTTAAACCCAGGTCATCCAAAAACATCTGGCGTTCTTCGTAAGTCTCCAGTTGTGAAATTTCAGACTCTATCTGTGCTGATATAATCAGTACTTCAGCATTTTCGTCTTTTACAGCAGCTTTAACCCTCTCAACGTAAGCATTCCCGGTATTAACAGACGCTTCATCAACATTACAAACATAAAGCACTGGCTTTGCAGTAAGCAGCCATATATCTTCAATATATTCCTTGTCTTCTTCAGCAACAGGGGCTGTACGTGCCGATTTACCTGCCAGCAAATGATTTTTGTACACGGTAAGCACATCAAAAGTCTTTTTAGCTTCTTTATCGCCGCCTGTTTTAGCCATCTTTTCAACCTTCTGAATCTTCTTTTCTATCGAATCCAGATCTTTTAGCTGTAGCTCGGTATCAATAATTTCCTTATCGCGGATAGGGTCGACAGAGCCATCAACATGGATCACATTATCATTATCAAAACACCGCAAAACATGAATTATAGCATTAGTAGCGCGGATATTGGCCAAAAACTGGTTACCCAAACCTTCGCCCTTGCTGGCGCCTTTAACCAGGCCTGCAATGTCCACTATCTCAATAACATTGGGCACAACATTTTTGGGGTTGACTATTTCTGTAAGCTTGGTTAAACGCTCATCAGGTACGGTAATTACCCCTACATTCGGTTCAATAGTGCAAAAAGGAAAATTAGCCGCCTGTGCTTTAGCATTCGATAAGCAATTAAAAAGTGTTGATTTACCCACATTCGGCAAACCTACTATACCACATTGTAGTCCCATTTATTTAAAGATTTTAGTCCATAGTCGATAGTCCATGGACCATAGTAAGGAGATAAATAACCATCGACCATGGTCTATGGACTATCGACAAAAAGTCTGCAAAGATAACAGAAAAAATTGCCTGCGTTTTGAAAAAATAAACGACTTTTGCGCCAGTACAAAAAGCAGTCAAAAAGTTTAAATATGTAAAGGAGGATTTTTTATGGAAGAAATGGTTGAACAAGTAAGCGTATTACTGGAACAGGAAGACAAAAACCAATTACAGGAATATTTGAACAGCCTTAACATATCGGACGTTGAAGAGCTGATAGGTGAGCTTCCGGAACATGGCCCTTTATTTATTGAAACTTTATCCCTCAACCGGTCTGTAAATGTATTCCGCATCCTTGACTTTCCTACCCAGGAGCGTATTATAAAAAAACTTTCAGGGCAACGGGTAGCAGAGCTGATAAACGAACTGCCTCCTGATGACCGTACCTCGCTTTTTAGTGAGCTGCATGGCGACGCTGTTCAGAAACTAATTCAGCACCTTTCACCTGCCGACCGTAAAGAAGCTTTACAATTACTCGGTTATGAAGAGGATAGCGTTGGTCGCTTAATGACCCCAGATTATATTGCTGTAAAAAAAAACTGGGATGTAAAGCGGGTACTTTCGCATATCCGCGAATATGGTAAAAACTCTGAAACCATTGATGTAATCTATGTACTGGGCGATAAGGGCGTTTTATTAGATGATATCCGGATCCGCGAAATTTTATTGGTTGATCCTGAAACTAAGGTGAGCCAGTTAATGGATGGCCGCCTCATTGCACTTAAAGCCACCGACCCGCAAGAAGAAGCAATAAATGTTTTCAGGATGAATAATAGGGTGGCATTGCCGGTTACAGATGATGCCGACGTTTTATTAGGCATTGTAACCGTTGATGATATCCTTTGGATTGCTAATGAAGAATATACCGAAGATATACAAAAGATAGGTGGTACAGAGGCATTGGACGAGCCATATCTTGACATCAACTTGCTGAAGCTTGTTAAAAAGCGTGTAGGCTGGCTTATCGTTTTGTTTTTGGGCGAAATGCTCACCGCTACTGCCATGGGTTATTTCGGCGATGAAATTGGCATTGTGGTAGCGCTGGCGTTCTTCCTGCCGCTTATTATTTCCAGCGGGGGCAACAGTGGCTCACAGGCATCAACATTAATCATACAGGCTATGGCTTTGGGTGAGGTAACAGTTGCCGACTGGTGGCGGGTTATGCGCCGCGAATTGCTTTCGGGTTTAATGCTTGGGGTAATTTTGGGTATAATCGGGTTTTTCCGCATAACTATATGGAGTGCATTTAGTACTGTTTATGGCCCGCACTGGCTGCTTATTGCATTTACTGTAGGCTTTGCGTTAATAGGAGTGGTGCTATGGGGTTCGCTGGCAGGCTCTATGCTTCCGCTGATATTAAAAAAACTGGGCGCCGACCCTGCAACTTCTTCCGCACCATTTGTAGCAACATTGGTGGATGTAACAGGGTTGATCATTTATTTCACCATTGCTTCGCTGGTAATGCATGATATTTTACATCCGCCTGTAACGCATATGCATAATATTATGTCTATACATCATAATCTAAAGGTAATTCCGCATTAAATGATGTCAGTATAGATAGTAGTTAGTACCCTTATCTTCACTAATTTTCTTGTTTGGTTTAAAGAATTTAATATCTTTAGAATACTAAAAACTTTAAAACAATCAATTGAACTATGGAAACAACAGGAAACTTTGTGGAGCCGGGTGCTGAGACCGAACTTGTCTTAACTTTCGAAGCACAAACCTATTTACGCGAGGCTGGTAAATGGGCCGTTTTTTTAAGCATAATAGGCTTTATTATTTGCGGATTTATAGTGTTGGCTGCATTATTTGCTGGTGCTATGATGTCGGCAGTGTCCAGATTTTCTACCGGGCCAATGGCTGCAACAGCAATGGCAGGCATGGGTGGTCTTATAACGGTGGTGTATTTACTTGGTGCTTTAATTTACTTTTTCTTCTCGCTTTATTTATACCAGTTTGGCAGCAGGGTTAAAAAAGGTATCATGTTTTTAGATAGTTTACACGTTACAAATGCCCTGGGGAAATTAAAATCATTCTTTAAATTATGGGGGATAATTACAATAGTTGTATTGTGTTTTTATGCATTGGCAATTATATGTGCAATTCTATTCGGGTTATCAACATCATCAATGATGGGCAGATAAAAAACGACATAACAAAAAACCCCCGGTGAGTCGGGGGTTTTTCAAAAATAGTTTAGTTAGTTTGTTCAGTGTTTATATTTCAAAAGAGAAATCTTCGTCTGCTGTTTTAGCAATTTCCTGATTTTCGCTGTATTCATAGCGCTTCTCAACAACTTCCTGATTTGCTTTAATGTACTCTACAGTATCTTTTAAGCCCTCAGCAAATTTTTCGAAATCCTCCTTGTACAAAAAAATCTTGTGTTTAATAAAAACCCCGTCCTCCAAACGCTTTTTGCTTTCGGTGATCGTAACATAGTAATCGTTTGAACGGGTTGCTTTTACATCGAAAAAATAAGTCCGTTTACCGGCCCTTACTTTCTTCGAGTAAACCTCCTCCCGCTCTCTGTTTTCAAAATCTGCCATAATATATGTGTCGTAACTAGTTTTGGTTGGCATAAATATAAATAATTTTTCAAAGTACAAGGATTAATTCCAATATAAATGAACTTTTGTTATAATTATTTTATTTTTTAGTTGATTTTTATGCGTTTTCTTCTTCTTCAAGTAATTGTTTTTCGTACAATTCGAAATAAATGCCTTTTTGTTCCATTAAATCGGTGTGGTTTCCCTGTTCTGCAATTTCGCCATTATCCATCACCAAAATTTTATCTGCATTTTTTATGGTCGAGATACGATGGGCAATAATTATGCTTGTTTTGCCAATCATATTGCGCCCCAAATTGTTTAATATCTCCTCTTCAGTGCGTGTGTCAACAGCCGAAAGACAGTCATCAAAAATAAGTACCTGTGGCTGTTTAACAATTGCCCTGGCTATAGACACGCGTTGTTTTTGTCCGCCCGAAAGCGTTATGCCGCGCTCGCCTATCAACGTTTCAAAGCCTTTATCAAGCTCCATAATATTCTGATAAACGGCTGCATCTTTTGCCGCAACTGAAACCTTTTCCATATCAAGAACGTCAGCACTAAAAGCAATATTGTTTGCAATCGTATCCGAAAACAGGAAAACCTCCTGTGGTACAAAACCAATTTGCGAGCGGTATCCCTCCAAATTAAGCCGGGTAATCGCTGTATTGTCAATCAAAATTTCCCCTCCGGTTGTGTCGTACATCCGCATAATTAAATTAGCGATGGTAGATTTTCCAGAACCTGTGCGACCTATTACAGCCACCATTTCGCCGGGTTTGGCAGTGAACGATACATTTTTTAAGGCTTGTATACCTGTATCAGGATAAATGAACGAAACGTTGTTAAATTCAATTTGTCCTTTTATTAATTGTTTGGCAATATTTGGAGAGACAATCTCCGGCTGCTGATGCAAAAACTCATTGATACGCTTTTGGGAAGCAGCCGCCCGCTGGATCAATGAGGTTACCCATCCTAAGGCTATAACAGGGAAGGTAAGCTGGTTAAGGTAAACTATAAATTCGGCAATATTACCCGATGTAATATTACCTTTCATAACCTCAATGCCGCCAACATACATGGTGATAACATTACTCAGGCCAACAAGTAATAACATAAGCGGATAAAACATGGCCTGGACCTTAACAAGCTCCATAGAGTGTGTTTTGTAGTTCTCACTCTCCGCTGCAAACTTATCGGTAACGTGTTTCTCACGAACATATGATTTGATAACCCTTATACCAGAAAAATTTTCCTGAACAAAGCTGGAAAGTGCTGACAACCGTTGCTGTATCTTTTCACTTCTGAAATTGATAGTATTATTAACATAATAGATAATTATAGCAAGTATAGGAAGTGGCAATACCGACCATATGGCAAGCCTTACGTTAACCGTAAGCATTACGCAAATAACCATTACAAAAAGCACAACAGTATTTATGGTATACATAATGCCCGGGCCAAGGTACATACGCACGCGGCTGACATCCTCCGTAACCCGGTTCATCAGGTCGCCGGTGTTGTGGCGGCGGTAAAAGGCAAGTGATAGCAGCTGGTAATGGGCGTAGATCTCATTTTTAAGATCATATTCAATATGCCGCGACATCAATATGATGGTTTGCCTCATAAAAAACAGGAACAAGCCTCTTATTAAAGCCAAAACCAACACCAGTATACCAAATAAAAACAGGCTCAGGCCAAATATTTCGTAAATCATGCCTTGCCTGTTGAACCCTGAAAAAAGGCGGTAAACGCTTATGTTTTCGGTAACAAGGTCAAAGGCTACACGAATAACCTGCGCAGGCAATACACCAAAAATGTTGGATATAATTACGAACAGCACACCCGGAATAAGCCGCCATCTGTATTTGTAAAAAAACTTATTGAGGTACGCGAGGTCTTTCATATAATCGGGGAAGTCCGGAAATCCTGAAAACAGAAGTCCGAAAACTCAAAAGTACAGTAATCCGGTTAACTTTTCAAGGAGGAAAGTCGTCTTAAAGTAAAAACAAGAAGTAGAAGGGCATGCCCTTCTGCTTCACTAACTATTAACTGATTTTACTAAAACTTACTTACTTTCCCTGTTGCTGCTAAACGAATCCCTGAACATTTTCCAGCCTTTTGAGGTCTTTTTCCAAAGGACAAGAAACTTTCCATTATCTGTTAATATACTATTCGTATCGTACGATTCCCATAGCCCTTCCTCAGTTACATAATTCTCACCATCTCCATAAACGTTAAGGGTTATGAACCTGCCATTTCTAAGCCCGAACTGGTTATAAGCCATCTTAAAGAATTTAAGTGGTGCACCTGCTTCGCGCATGGCAGGTAAATTGGGAGGCATTATAACGCAATCCTCAGCATAACGGTTAATAAATATAGATGAATCGCCCTTTGCAAAAGACTGGAAATAAATGCTGTTGCTTGCGGCTATGGCTTCTTTAGCCTCTTCCAGATTTGTATTGGTTTTGGTCTGTGCGTTGGCCCGGTTGTATGACAGAGAGGCTATTGTTATCAACCCGGTTAAAATTAAAAATTTGTTCGTTTTCATTTTCTTTTTGCTTATTGAATAATTGTTTTGATTCTTATTATAAGCAAAAATAAGGTGGCTGCAAATGCCGAAATTGTACAAAACGGAACAATCTGTCAGGTGTTTTTTTAATCTTAACCAGCTATAAATTAGCACTTGTTAGCCTTTCTTATTTTGCTTTTACATTCATAAGGCTAACTAATAGCTAAATTAGTTTGCAGCAATAAAAAAAACCGCTACTTTTGTCACCGAGCCGAACAGAATATTTACTTTGTCACTTCTAATGCCTAATTCAAACCCTAGTGAATCAATATTTAGCCAACTTGAGGCTTACGGACATAAGAAAGTTGTATTTTGCAGTGATCCGGAAACAGGCTTAAAAGCAATCATCGCTATTCACGATACTACCCTTGGTCCAGCATTGGGTGGCACACGCATGTGGGCCTATAAAACTGAAGCCGATGCGCTATACGATGTGCTGCGGCTGTCAAAAAGCATGACCTATAAGGCTGCTATCGCTGGTCTTAATTTAGGAGGGGGCAAGGCAGTGATCATCGGCGATTCGCATAAAGATAAAACAGAAGCATTACTGCGTAAATTTGGCCGATTTATAAAAAACCTTAATGGTGAATTCATTACCGCCGAAGATGTGGGTACAAATCCGAGGGATATGGAATATATCCGGATGGAAACCCAGCATGTTACCGGTGTTCCTGAAACCATTGGGGGCAGCGGCGATCCTTCGCCTATCACTGCTTTAGGTGTTTATATGGGGATAAAGGCTTGTGTAAAAGAGCTTTATGGCAATGATAATTTAACCGGAAAATCGGTAATTGTGCAGGGAATAGGCCATGTGGGCGAAAACCTGGTGAAATTGCTCCGCGACGAAAATGCGAAAGTTTACATCAGTGATATCAATGATGAAAGAGTAGGGCAGGTAGCTAAAAAGCACGGTGCTGAAATTGTTTCGAATAATAGTATTTTTGATATAAATGCCGATATTTATGCTCCATGTGCATTAGGGGCAACTATTAATACCCAAACAATAAATAAGCTTAAATGCGGTATTATTGCAGGGTCGGCTAATAACCAGTTGGAGGATGAAAGCCTTCACGGGCAAATGCTGCTCGATAAAGGAATTTTATTCGCTCCTGACTATGTGATAAACGCGGGAGGCATTATTAATTGTTATTCCGAATTGATGGGCTTTAGTAAAAAGCGCACCATGCAGTTAACGGAAAATATTTACGAGGCTACAAGGAATGTTTTAAAACTTTCTAAGTCCGAAAGCATTTCTACAATCGTTGCAGCAAACAAAATTGCAGAGAAAAGAATTGCTGATATTAAAAAAGTGAAATCAACCTATTAAAATAAAAACAGAATCCGCAACTTTGCGGAACTAAAATCGTTCTTACAAAATGTTAAACCGCAGACACCTAAGGGTAAAAGTTCTACAGTCGTTATACGCTTATCACCAATCAAACAGCGGCGACATCAAACAGCATGAAAAAAATTTATTGCAAAGTATTGATAAGGTATACGAAATGTATATCTGGATGCTGTCGTTAATTTCCGAAGTTACCAATTATGCCGAAACCGATGCTGAAGAGCGGGCCAATAAACACCTGCCTACTGCTGAAGACCTTAATGCAAACGTTAAAATACTGGGCAACAGGTTTGTGTTATCGCTGCTCAAAAATAAAGAATACCTGGCCGGCCTGAAAAAATATAAGGTTGCCTGGGACTTTGAACCGGAATTGGTTAAATCGTTATTTATTATTCTTAAAAACGCTGACGAATATAAAGAATACCTGGCCAAAACAGGCGATACTATACAGACCGATAAAGACATTATAAAATTCATTTTCAAAAAGGTGATCTTAAAATCATCAATATCCGAGCAGGTGTTTGAAGACATGTTCCTTTACTGGCCGGTAGATAAGGATGTTTTACAGGCATTAATAGCAAAAACATTTAAAAACTTTGCTTACGATGATTTTGAGCAAAATAAACTGGCCGAAGTAACAGGTAATTGGGAAGAAGACCGGGAGTTTATTGTTGAGCTTTTTGAACAAAGCATCCGCCATAACAACGATTATCAGCAATTGATAACCAGTAAAACCCAAAATTGGGAACCTGACCGTATTGCAATGATGGATACTTTGTTAATGAAAATGGCCATTGCCGAATTTGCCAATTTTAACTCTATCCCGGTAAAAGTTACCATAAACGAATACCTGGAAATTTCAAAAGAGTTTAGTACACCGAAAAGTAATTCATTTATAAACGGTATCTTAGACAAGATTTTAGCCGACTTAAAGGCTCAAAATAAAATAAACAAAATAGGCAGAGGATTAATAGAATAACAAACGATGAATCCATCATGAGTTGCCATTTAAAAACAAATTAAATATAACTCATGATAGCTTCATCACTATTAAAAAACAATTTATAATGATGAAAAACCTTTTTTTAAGCTTAATAGCTGCGGGTATGTTACTAACTTCCTGCAACTCAAACCAGGCAGGTGCTGCAACCAGCAGTACTACAGCTAATGCTGCAAATGCCCCGGTAATGAAATTTGAAAAAGATACCCATGACTTCGGGAAGATAAAAACCGGCGATAAAGTTACCTACGACTTTAAATTTACCAATACCGGTAAATCCCCGTTAATTATTACTGATGCCACTGCAACATGCGGCTGCACCAAACCTGAATTTGTTAAAACACCAATTAAACCCGGCGAAAGCAGCGCCATACATGTTACTTTCGACAGTGCTGCAAAACACGGCCTGCAGGATAAACAAATTACAGTTACCGCCAATACCGTACCTGCAGAAAATAGGGTACACCTGATTGGCGAAGTAACAATGTGAGTTTAAATTATATAAATTAAAAATGATAGCAACTATTTTATTACAAGCTGGCGGAGGCTTTGGCGGTCAGCAATTAATCGTTTTCGGGTTAATTGCCATCGTATTTTATTTCTTTATGATACGGCCCCAGGTTAAAAAGCAAAAAGATCAAAAGAAATACGTTAATGAGTTAAAAAAAGGGGATAAGGTTGTAACAACAGCAGGTATTCATGGAAGAATAGTTGATGTTGCCGAAACTACCTTTTTGGTTGAAGTTGAAAACGGAAAGATTCGTTTTGATAAATCAGCAATATCTTTAGAAGCTTCAAAGGCATTAAATACGCCTGCGGTAGTAACAAAGGCTTAAGTAACAAAAGAGGTGAAAGGATAAAGGTGAAAGGCAAAAGGTTTTAAGCCTTGCCTTTCACCTTTTAATTTTTTTACCTATAGCCTTTCACCGTTTACCTTTTCAAAATATGGCAATAATAAAATTATCTGCAACAGAACGGCGAAGGTTATCAGCATTTTTTACGTGCCTGATACTTGCCATTTTTGCGTGGGTATTTACAGTATTGTCAAACAACTACAGCTATACCGTTAAACAAGTATTAAACTTTAAAAATACGCCTCAAAAAAGGGCTTTTCATTCTTTACAGTCCGATACGGTTAATGCCACAGTAAATGGCAATGGCTGGCAAATGCTGTTCTCCAAAATGAACAATGAGGTTAATACGGTTTCAATTGATCTTCGTTCGTTGGAATCCAAAAGTTATGTGGTACTTAGTTCGCAACTAAACCAGATCAATAATAAAAAAGAGATTGGCCAGCAAATAACAGGCTTTAACCCGGATACACTTTATTTCGATTTTTCGAACAGACGTGTGAAAAGGATTCCAATACAATTAGTATCGGCCATAAAATATAAACACCAGTTTATGCAATCGGCCAATATTACCCTTAACCCGGCTTATGTTATTGTTAATGGCCCCGCAAATGTCATCGACAACATGACTACCTGGAAAACAGATACCCTGAAACTGGATAGCGTTAGTGAGCCGGTAAATACCCGGTTAAGCCTTCAGGCAGTGAGGGAAGGGAATATGAGCATATATCCCAAAAATGTAGTGGTAACAGTCCCTGTTGATGAGTATACGGAGAAAACATTGGAAATCCCTGTTAAGTTGATCAACAACCGCGATTATGATGATGTAAAAATCTTTCCTTTAAAAGTTAAGGTAACATTCACCACTTCGTTAAACAGGTACGCTCAAACCGATGAGGATTTTTTTGAAGCAACAGCTGATCTTGATCTTTGGCGCAAACATGGCTATAAAGTATTGCCTGTGACGATTTTTAAATCGCCGACGTTTAGCAAAATAGTAAAAATTGAACCTCAGAACGTTGATTTTATCATAAAAAAATAATGCTTAAAATAGGGTTAACCGGGAATATTGGCAGCGGTAAAACTATCGTTAGCAAAATCTTTGAATTGTTGGGGATCCCTGTTTTTTATGCTGATGATGCCGCCAAAACTGTGATGGTGACCGATCAGGTACTTATTAACGGAATTAAATCAGCATTTGGTGATGAATCTTATTTTGCGGATGGTGCCTTAAACAGGAAATACATTGCCGATATTGTATTTAATAATAATGAGCAGTTGGCAAAGCTAAATTCGCTGGTACACCCGGCAACATTCAGGGCATTTGACAAGTGGGTTAGCGAAATTAAAAACACACCTTATGTGTTAAAAGAAGCTGCGTTATTATTCGAAAGCGATTCATATAAAATGTGCGATTACTCAATAATGGTGCAGGCGCCATTAGAAACAAGGATAAAGCGGGTAATGCAAAGGGACGGCCTGACTCGTGCTGAGGTTGAAAGCCGCAACTCAAAACAATTCTCCGAAGAAAAGAAAGCAAAACTGGCCGATTATATAATTAAGAACGATGATGTTCACTTAGTGATTCCGCAGGTTTTGGCACTTCATAATAAATTTTTGTCATTGGCTCATTAATGTTTACAGGTCATTGTTCAATGACTATGGTTAACATACTTAAAGCAAAAATGACTCAATGACCTAACGATTCAATGATAATAGACGATTTTGTTTCTTTTAACCCCAACGGACTCTACTGCAAATACGGTGATTTCTATATTGACCCTGTACAGCCTGTAGCAAATGCAGTTATCTCACATGCACATGCCGACCATGCCATAAGTGGAAACACTAACATTTATTGTACTGAAGCTACTTATGCCCTTATGAAACTGCGCTACGGCAAAAATGCGGGCAAGGTCTTTAACATGGCTGCTTACAATTCAGCCTTTACAATAGGTGAGGTTCAAATAACATTTATCCCTGCCGGGCACATGCTTGGCTCTTCACAGGTTTTAATGGAATATAATGATATTAAATACTTGTATACCGGTGATTACAAACTCCAACCCGATGCTACCTGCGAGCCAATAGAATGGGTACATGCTGATGTATTGATAACCGAAAGCACCTTTGCTGACCCTCAGATTTTACACCCCAACCCCGTTGATGAAATAAAAAAATTGAATGACATAAAGTCAAATATCCTGCTTGGTGCATACGGATTAGGCAAAAGCCAACGGTTAATAAAAATGATAAATGAGTATGCACCTCAGAAGAAGATACTGGTGCATCACCGTATAATGCCTATTAATGTTATATATGAAAAAATGGGGTTTCCGTTGGGCAAATACCAGATTTACAGCCGTAAACTAATGAAAGAGCAGGATGAGTTTGTTTACATTGTACCTCCTTTTACTTTCGATAGTTATATTAAAGCAACTGGCGTTAAGCGCTTATTTGCCTCCGGTTGGAAAAAACTGCAGGTAAATTTGCAAGATACCCTGTTTATTTCAGATCATGTGGATTGGAACGATATCCTGGAAACCATTAAACAGGTAAAGCCTGCGCAAATATGGACGTTGCATGGTAATGGCATGCATTTGAAAAAGTATTTTGGTGATGATATTTTTGTAAAAATTTTAAATTAACATGCTGGTAGAAGGGGTTGATTATTATATTAACGAAGACGGCAATTTTGTTTTTACAAAAGAATATCACCTTAAACGCGGGTATTGCTGTAAAAATAAATGCCTCAACTGCCCCTGGAGTTATGGTAAGAGTACTAGGCCAGAAGTTGAAGATCCTGAGCCGGGAGAAAAATCAACTTAGAGCCCGCGTTTAAAGACCATGACTTAATGTAGTGCAAATAAGGGGTCAGGAAATCCAAATAAATAAAGATATTTGTGTTTTTAGTAAACAAGGTTATGCGGATAGACGACGAAATACAAAGCAGCAAGTTTGAAAATAATTACCAGAAAGCAGTTATTAATATTTCCTACACCTACAGCTGGTTAAATAACCAAACGCGTCATCTCTTCGAGCAGCAGAATATTACACTGCAACAGTTTAATATATTACGAATTTTAAGAGGACAATATCCTTGCCCGGCTACGGTTAATTTATTAAAAGACCGGATGCTCGACAAGATGTCGGATGCTTCGCGTATTGTTGACCGCCTTGTTCAAAAAGGCCTGGTGTCCCGCTGTACTAATACTAAAGACCGCCGCGCAGTAGATATCAGGATCAGTGAGCAGGGATTGGAAATTTTATGTAAAATGGACAATGAGTTTAAGATCAAAGATATGCTGCAGGACAACCTTACTGAGGAGGAGGCAGCCCAACTAAGTAATCTGCTTGATAAATTAAGAGGGTAGATATATTTCGAAATCCGGTATTAAAATCCCGGTTGTATCTTTTTAAATAAAAGCGCGAACATCCATCCAACTAAAATTCCATACAGTGCCCCGCAAAAAACATCAATAGGGAAATGTACGCCTACATATACCTGTGCAAAACTGATAGTCCCCGCCCATAATATCGCCCAAAGCCAGATCCAGCGCCATCTTTTGTGAAATAGTACTATCAGGAAAAAAGCCATTGCAAAATGATCTGTAGCATGCGTAGAAGGGAAGCTGTAGCCTGTTCCGCAGCTTACACGCTCAATATCTGTGATCGAAACGACTGTATCCCTGCAAGGGCGTGCCCTTTTAACCAGGGGCTTTACAATACTTGCACTCGTAAAATCGGCAAACCCGGCAGATAGGGCTAAAAGCAGTACAATTATTAAACCCTGTTTTTTAAACTTATAGATACAAAAACCTATGATAAACAAATACAGTGGGATCCAGAATTTGGGGTTGCGCAGCCAGGGCATTATCCAGTCAAAAAATGGATTAGTTAGGTCGTGATTAATAAAATAAAATAAATGCCGGTCGAGCTGTAAAAGATAATCAGGCATTGCCTCGTTGATAAATAATTATAGAAATGGTAAATATAGCCAATTAACCGGAGGCTTAAAACAATACGATTTTTATTACTGCTTCGGTTAAATATATTATTTTTGCAGCTCAAAAACATTTACACTTTGACATTAATAAAATCAATTTCGGGAATCAGGGGTACCATAGGCGGTACAGTGGGCGAGGGCTTAACCCCGTTGGATATTGTAAAATTCACAGCTGCTTACGGCACCTGGGCAGTTAACAAAAGCGGAATTAAAAAAATAGTTCTTGGTCGCGATGCAAGGATCTCGGGCAGTATGGTTAACAGCCTGGTTATAGGAACTTTACAAGGCCTGGGTATCGATGTTATAGACCTCGGGTTGTCAACTACCCCGACAGTTGAAGTAGCCGTACCTGATGAAAAAGCTGCAGGAGGGATCATATTAACTGCCAGCCATAACCCGAAGCAATGGAACGCGCTTAAATTATTAAACGCCGATGGCGAGTTTATAAGCGATGCTGATGGTAAAGAAGTACTTGAAATTGCCGAAAGCAGTGATTTTAAATTTGCTGATGTAAACGATTTGGGCAAAGTTGATGACAGCAATAACTATTTGCAAAACCATATAGATAAAATACTGGCTTTGCCATTAGTTGATGTAGATGCTATTGCCAAAGCCGATTTCAAAATAGTTATTGATTGCGTTAACTCTACAGGCGGCATATTTGTCCCTGCTTTATTGAAAGCACTTGGAGTTAAAACAGTTCATGAGTTATATTGTGTACCTGACGGAAATTTCCCGCATAACCCGGAGCCACTTCCCGAAAATCTTACTGCGCTTTCGAAAGAAGTATTAAGTAAAAGAGCCGATCTGGGTATAGCTGTCGATCCTGATGTTGACCGCCTTTGCTTTGTTTGCGAAGATGGCAATATGTTTGGCGAGGAATATACCCTGGTTGCGGTTGCCGATTATGTTTTAAAACATACCAAAGGAAATACAGTATCAAATCTTTCATCAACCCGGGCTCTGCGCGATGTTACCGAGAAAGAAGGTGGCGAATACCATGCTGCGGCAGTAGGAGAGGTGAACGTGGTAAATAAAATGAAGGAAGTTAAAGCAGTGATCGGCGGAGAAGGTAATGGCGGGGTAATTTATCCCGAATTGCATTATGGCCGCGATGCTTTAGTGGGTATCGCCTTGTTTTTAACTCATTTAGCAAAATATGGCAAGTCGGTTTCAAATCTTCGGAGCACTTATCCATCTTATTTTATTTCAAAAAATAAAATAACGCTCACACCCGAAATGGATATTGATGCGCTGCTATTAAAGGTTGAAGAGAAATATAAAAAACAACCTTACAGCACAATTGATGGCCTGAAAATAGAATTTGATAAAGAATGGGTACATTTGCGTAAGTCAAATACAGAACCAATTATCCGTATTTATTCTGAAGGCAATTCAGAAACGGTAGCTAACAATTTAGCCAATAAAATAATTGCCGATATAAAAGAGATTTTAAAGGTTAATTAGTGAGTTAGTGAATGACTGAATTAGTGATTAAAAAAGCACTCATTAATTCAACAATTCAATAACTAAAATCACTAATTCGCTAATTCAACAATTCAATAATTATTACTACATGCGTGTTTATTTTGACAATGCTGCTACTACCCCTATCGATCAGGAAGTGATGAAACAAATGTATACCGTGATGGAAAACACTTATGGTAATCCATCATCTATCCATGCTCATGGCCGTGAAGCAAGGACACTGATCGAAAAGTCACGCAAAACCATAGCTAACCTGCTGCATACCTCGCCTGCTGAGATCTTTTTTACCTCAAGCGGTACAGAAGCTGATAATACAGCCATACGATGTAGTATTGTTGACCATAACATTAAACATGCTATAACCAGCCCATTGGAACATCATGCAGTTATCCATACAATGGAAGCCATGGAAAGGGCCGGCACAATAAAATTAAGCTTTGTTAATGTAGATAGCAAAGGCAATGTTGACTATGATCACCTTGAAACCTTGCTGAAGGACAATGAGCGCAGCCTGGTATCATTAATGCATGCCAATAACGAGATAGGTACCCTGTCGGATATGGAGCGTGTAGGCGACATCTGTGAGGCCTATAACGCCATTTATCATTGCGATACGGTACAAACTATGGGGCATTATCAGCACGACCTGAGCAAGCTGAAAGCGCATTTCCTGGTTTGTGCAGCGCATAAACTGCATGGCCCTAAAGGTGTGGGCTTTTTGCATGTAAATCATCGTATAAAAATAAAACCGTTGATCTATGGTGGTGCGCAGGAGCGTAACATGCGCGGTGGTACCGAAAATATTTATGGCATTGTTGGCCTGGCCAAAGCTATGGAGATTGCCTATAGCGAAATGGAGCAGCACAAACAACATGTACAAGGCTTAAAAAGCTACATGATAAACCAGTTGGTTGAAAGCATTCCCGGCATAAACTTTAATGGCGAAACAGACCCGGCTAAAAGTTTATACACAGTATTAAACGTACAGTTTCCTGAAATGGAAATGGCAGATATGTTGTTGTTTAACCTCGATATAGCCGGTATTTCCGCATCTGGCGGTAGTGCATGCAGTTCGGGTAGCGATATAGGCTCACATGTGTTAACTGCTATTGGGGCAAGTTCATCAAGGCCATCTGTTAGGTTTTCTTTTTCGAAATATAATACCAAAGAAGAGGTTGATTATACTGTTGCCAAAGTACGTGAGCTGTGCCTTGTTAATGCATAATTTGCCGCACTGTATTTTTGGTTAAATTAATCTTTTAAAACAAAAGCTCGTTTTTTATAGTTTATTTAATTATAAATTAAAACGATCATGAACTCAAATAATCAAAATCACGGAAAAGGTAAGGAACACTCATCAAAAAGAGATCCAAACGAAATTCCTGAGAAAAGAGAATCTGAACAGGAAAGATCAGGTTATCCGCATGAAACTGAACAGGAGCAGCAACAAGGTGGGAATGATGCCTCGTATAGCGAGCAAATTGATGTCACTCCGCCAAATCACAAAGAATTCCCTTCTGTAGGTAATCCCGAAACTGATTTCAGGCCAAGTGATCATGGCCGCACTACCGGTAGAATGGTTGGGCACGAGCCAGGTACAGAGGGAATATAATTAATAATAAATTTGTCTGATAAAAGATCAGTATTTAACACAGAAAGACTGTCAATATTGATGGCCTTTCTGCGTTAAATAGAATAATTAACCATTATAATTAAATTTATGAGCTATGGAAACTATCGATGACGATCCAATTAAAAGAAAATTGGCGAGAGACAAAAACGATGCCACCAGGCCGTTTGACAATTGTGAAAATGAGAATGCGCCTGAAATTAACAAGGCAGGGGATGCCAGGACGAGAAACTACATGAATCTGGAAAACCAGGGCATCGAGGGTCCCAACTGGACCAAAATGAGCAGGGACATAGACGGCCCCACCGGTCCCAATGCCGGAATTTTTAAGTAAGATGTAAATTGCATCAAAACAAAAAACGAGGCTACCTTAAAGATAACCCCGTTTTTTTATATATTGAAATTCCTAAATTCTTAATTTGCCATCATCTTTAAAAACGATGATAATCTTTCCTTCATTTCCCTGCGGTCTATTATAAAATCAAGAAACCCGTGTTCCTGAACAAATTCGGCAGTTTGAAAACCCTTCGGCAGGTCTTTTTTAATGGTTTCCTTTATAACCCTCGGGCCTGCAAAGCCAATTAAAGAGCCTGGTTCGGCAATGTTAATATCCCCAAGCATAGCGTATGATGCGGTTACACCACCTGTAGTAGGATCTGTTAACAATGATATATAAGGTATTTTAGCCTGCGACAATAAAGCAAGTTTTGCTGATGTTTTAGCCATCTGCATTAATGAAAATGCAGCCTCCATCATACGGGCACCACCTGATTTAGAGATCATCAGGAAAGGAACCTTGTGTTCAATACAATGATCAATGGAGCGGGCTATCTTTTCACCAACAACCGAACCCATTGAACCGCCAATAAAGTTGAAATCCATACAAGCAATAACAAGCGGTTGACCGCCCATTTTACCTACTCCAGAACGGATAGCATCTTTTAGCCCCGTTTTGCTTATCGTATCTTTAAGCCTGTCGGTATATTTTTTAGTGTCTTCAAAATGAAGGGGGTCACCCGAAATTAAATCCGGGAATAACTCTGTAAACTCGTTATTGTCAAAAAGGATGGAGAAATATTCTTTTGAACCTATGCGCAGGTGATAGCCGCAGTAATGACAAACATATTGGTTCTCAACCTGCTCAGAATAGTGAAGAGGTTTCTTACATTCAGGGCATTTATTCCAGATTCCGTCAGGGGTTTCCTTCTTTTCTTCCGTGGTCGTAATTATCCCTTTAATTTCCCGTTTAAACCAAGCCATATCTATATCTAACTCTTTCAATTGAATGCAAAGTAACGAATTTTTTTTTGAGATATGAGATGTTAGATTTGAGATTAGTGTTATCTGAACGTTATGTTATAACCGCTTTGTCATTGTTTTGTTCCTGTTAATTATATTATTGTACTTTATCTTCGGGTCCCTTGCCTTAAGTCCCATTTCTCAGATCTGCTGAATATTGTAAAAATCAAAATTTCGGTGTCATTTATACACTCGTTTTTAGCATAAACATAATTAACAATTGTTTATTCAAAAACTTGCAAAAAGTTCCTTTTGATTAACAGGCTAATAACTAAAACCATATTTTTTTTTAACTTCGAGGCCCAATTAAAAGTTAAATGGATTTAAAAAATTATAAAGGCGTTCTGACCGGAGACCAGGTACAGGAGCTATTTGAAGCGGCAAAAAAGCACCAGTTTGCCTTACCTGCTGTAAACGTAATAGGTACCAATACCATTAATGCCGTTATGGAAACTGCAAAAGCAGTTAATTCACCGGTAATTATTCAACTATCAAACGGCGGCGCGCAGTTTTATGCGGGTAAATCGTTAGATAATTCGAAATTGCAGGCTTGCATTTTGGGAGCTGTTTCTGCTGCAAAGCATGTGCATTTACTGGCCGAGCATTATGGCATTGCTGTAATATTACATACTGACCATGCAGCGATGAAATTTTTGCCATGGATTGATGGTTTGTTAGATCATGGTGAAAAGTTTTTTGCTGAAACAGGTAAACCACTATTCTCTTCGCACATGCTTGACCTTTCGGAAGAGCCGTTGCACGAAAATATTGAGATCTCTGCCAAATACCTTGCCCGTATGGCAAAAATGGGTATGACACTTGAGATTGAACTTGGTGTAACTGGTGGTGAAGAAGACGGTGTTGACAACTCTGATGTTGACAGCTCACGTTTATATACTCAACCTGAAGACGTTGCTTACTCATACGAAGAACTTTCAAAAGTAAGCCCTCGTTTCACAGTTGCAGCTGCATTTGGTAACGTACATGGCGTTTATAAACCCGGTAATGTTAAGTTACAGCCTGTAATTTTACATAACTCACAGGAGTACGTTAAAAAACATTTTGGTCTTACCGCGGAAAAACCGATCAACTTCGTATTCCACGGTGGGTCTGGCTCAAGTCAGGAAGAGATCAGGGAAGCAATATCTTACGGTGCTATAAAAATGAATATCGATACAGATATGCAATGGGCATACTGGGAAGGCATAAAAGATTACTATAAATCGAAAGAAGGCTACTTACAAAACCAGATTGGTAACCCTGAAGGTGAAGATTCGCCAAATAAAAAATATTATGACCCTCGCGTATGGTTACGCAAGGGCGAAGAAAATTTTGTGAAAAGGCTTACTGTAGCATTCGGCGATCTGAATTGCCTGGATGTAAATAGTAAACTGTAATACATAAGGTTGAGGTGCAATTTTTTGTATCTCAATGCTGATTTTAAATAAGGGGCTATGTTATAAAACATTGCCCCTTACTTTTTAGTTGTGTATCTAAACATCTATCATGGCTAAAAAGAAAAACTTATTCGAGCGGTTTGCTAACTGGGCAACCATTGCAACTGGTAGTTCTGCCGCTTTTATAATAGCAACAAGCATAATTATAATTTGGGGAGTTACTGGTCCGGTATTCCAATACTCAAATACCTGGCAGCTCATTATTAATACTGGTACTACTATAGTTACTTTCCTAATGGTTTTTTTGATTCAGAAATCACAGAATAAAGATTCGAAAGCTATCCACCTTAAATTGAACGAATTAATTGCATCTCACCAGGGAACAAGTAACCGGATGGTAAATATTGAGGACCTTACAGAAATAGAACTTGACCATTTGCATAAATTTTACGTACGATTAGCTAATTTAGCCGAAAAAGAAGGAGATCTCACCTGCACTCACTCCATAGACGCTGCAGAAGAGAACAACCAAAACAAACTGGATAATTTTAAGCAAAGAAAATCATATAAAAATGCCTCCCAAAGTACAGGTAAGAAAAGTAAATGATCCCATCGATCTTGAAAAAGTTTTTGCTATCCGCCGTGAAGTATTTGTTGGCGAACAAAATTGCCCCCCAGAATTGGAGTGGGAGTATGAAGATGAATCCACACACTTTTTAGCAACAGTAGATGGCGAGCCTGCCGGTGCATCGCGCTGGCGTAAAACCGATAAAGGCTACAAATTGGAACGCTTTGCCGTATTGCAAAAGTTCAGAGGGTTTGGCGTAGGGCAGGAACTGGTAAAAGCCGTCTTAAGTGACCTTCCTAAAGATGCAGGTTATATTTATTTACATGCGCAGATTCAGGCAGTAACCTTGTATGAGAAATTTAATTTCGAAAAAACCGGACCTGAGTTTGAAGAAGCAGGGATAAGGCATTTTAAAATGATTAAGAGAAGTTAAAACCCCCTGTCATTTCGAACGAGGAACGAGGAGAAATCTTCTGCAACATACAAGGTGAGCTGCTATACAGGTCGGCTACCTGCATGGCGCTAATGCCAGTCGTAGAAGATTTCTCTCTGTCGTTCGAAATGACAAGAATGTGTTTATGCAGTATTATATTATTTTCAAACAATGATTTGCCCACTTTTGTCATTTCGACGAGGAACGAGGAGAAATCTTCTACGACATACAGAGCGAACTATGCGGGGTTTTAAGATTCAATAACATCATCGTTCAAAAACCGCCAATTCGGGTTTTCAGCTTCAATCAGTAAGTTTTTCTTTTCTCTCCTCCACTTTTTGATTTCTTTTTCTCTTTCAATTGCATATTCTATGTGAGTAAAGTGCTCGTAATAAACTAAGTGATAACAATAATATTTTCCTGCAAATGTATTTTTGCTCCCCTTGTTCTCTTTATGCTCATACAAACGTCTGCTCAGATCGTTTGTAACACCAATATATAATACTGATTTATCAAGGTTAGTAGTTATGTACACATAAAAATTATAGTTCCACATAAACTAATTGTATGGCGATGTCAGTTGTAGAAGATTTCTCTCTGTCGTTCGAAATGACAAGCATGATATTAACCAAATATCTTTCCCGAATACTCCATCGCCTCCCTGAATTTATCCATATCAAGCCCTGCAGGCTCGTTTTGTTGACTAAGGTATCCAATTAAGTTTTCTGTAGCGATGTTGCCTGTGAGCTCATCTGCTGCCATTGGGCAGCCGCCATATCCTTTCACTGTTGTATCAAAACGCCTGCAACCACTTTTATAGGCTGCATCAATTTTCTCGTGCCAGGTATTTGGTGTAGAATGCAGGTGTATGCCAAACCCGGTACCAGGGAACTGGTTGCATAATAATGGATAAATGCTATTGATCTGCTCCGCTGTGGCCACACCTATGGTATCTGCCAGGGCAATAAATTTAATGCCTTCGCCAATAAGCTTCCCGGCCCATTGCTGTACTATGTCTGTGTTCCATTCATCGCCATAGGGGTTTCCAAATCCCATAGACAAATAAACCAATGGCTCCTTGTTTTTGGCTATACATAGCTCTTTAATCCTTTTTACAGTATCAAAGGCTTCATTTATTCCAGTATTTGCATTGCGCTGCTGAAAAGTCTCTGAAATGGAAAATGGGTATCCCAAATAGGTTATTTCTTCGTGAACAGCAGCCTCTTCTGCACCGCGGTAATTAGCTATAATAGCAAGCAGTTTTGATTTTGTATTGCTTAAATCAAGTTTACTTAAAACCTCTTTTGTATCCTGCATTTGAGGGATTGCTTTGGCAGATACAAAGCTTCCAAAATCAATGGTATCAAAACCTACCTGCAGCAATAAATTAATATATGCTGCTTTTAGTTCTGTAGGTACAAACTGATGAAGCCCCTGCATAGCATCACGAGGGCATTCGGTCAATTTTATTTTTGATGAGATCATACTTCCGAAATAAGATGCGGGATAAATCTACTCAAATTGTCGGTAATTAAACCGTTCGATTCCCTTATACCCATACCCGCTGGCTGCTGACCAACAACCCAGCTCCCGATTACCGGGAAATTGCCATTGAAATCAGGAAGTTTACAAAGCTCCTGGAAAATGAAGCCTTCAGCTCCATAATTGCCATCCGAATTTGCTATCAGCTTTTCGTTTTCAACAATAGTAATATTTGTTCCCTCGCGAGACAGGAATGGTTTCTTTACATAATCCTTTAAATTACTCCTGGTAAAGTAAGCTGGTAGCAAATTTTTATGGTAAGGAAACAACTGCCATAATATTGGCAAAATGGCCTTGTTACTCAATATCATCTTCCACGATGGTTCAACCCACATAGCTTTCATTGTATCAATAGCGAGGTTTTTCCCAAAAGCCTCATTTGCCATCCACTCATACGGATATAACTTAAATATATTTCTTATAGGCTTATTATCCAAGTCGACAAAAAATTCGTTCTCATTATCCCAGCCAATATCTTCAATATAAATAAATTCGGTCTCCAGACCGCCCTGCATGGCGCAGTCCTGCATATATGCTGTGGTCGTAAAATCTTCTAATACTCCTTTTACACAGGTGAAATAAAGTGTATCATCATATAAATAACCTTTCAGGTACTTCCAGTAATCAATAAGTTTTTCGTGTAGTGAATTAAACTGATCTTTTGGTTCATCAAAATCCTTTAGCCAAAACCATTGAATTATTGATGCCTCAAACAACGAAGTAGGAGTATCCGCATTAAATTCCAGTAGTTTGGGCTCACCCTTACCATCAAAACAAAGGTCAAAGCGACCATAAATGGCAGGTGCATCATTATTCCAGGTATCAATAATGTGCTGAACCATAAACTGCGGAATCTTAAACTGGTCAAAAAGGTTATTGTCTATAACATATTGCACAGCCTGCAGGCATAAATCCCAGAGTTCGGTGGTTGTACTTTCCAACTTTTCAATTTCAGCCATTGTAAAGGTGTAATAAGCCGATTCATCCCAATACGGGACATCGGCAGTATGAAAGCCAAAGCCCAGCCCTTCAACTGTTTGCTGCCAGTTATTACGTGGTGTAATTGATATTCTTTGCATTGTTTTAGGATGAAACGTGAAATCCTTCTGAGCCGCCAAAACCTCCACGGGTTACACTTCCTTCTGAAGTATGAACACCGGCATTTGAATAGCCCTGGCGTACGTAAGAGCCACCATAATAAGTACCATATGGCCTGAAGGCGTAATACCCGTGATAGCCGGCTCTCCCGGCAGTATAATTTCCAGTGGTATCAGTACGCATGTATAACCTGTTTTGCTGGTGATTGCGGTTGCAGCTTAACAACCCAGTTACCAGTATCAGCGAAATAGCTTTTGATTTTTTCATGCTGACGGGTTATTTTACAGTAACATAAAACTCATACTCCTTTTTCACTTTTACATCCTGCGTATCGCCGTTGTCATTTTCACCATCAGTTGTAAATGAACCCAATGCAGGAACGGTATCTGTTTTATCAAACTCACGCACTTTAATACCTTTATCCCAAACAGTGTAGTGCGTGATTAACAGGTCTTTTAAGGAGTCGAGGTGTGTGGTGCTTAATGATACTTCAATGCCACCGTCTTTATTAACAGCTTTTACCTGGTTATAGCCACAGGATCTACAACAAATTTCTTTGGCAACAAGGATATCG
>JABDFZ010000029.1 GCA_013286325.1 Bacteroidota bacterium
TGTATTTGCAATACTTAAAGCTTACCAGACTTAACACAAACATCATTTTGTTTTTATGGCCCTATTAGCTATCTTGCCATCCCTAATTTAATTAATACAATGAAATTGAAGCCATCTGATATCAGTACAGTTATTATTGTAAATAAAAATAAAGAAGGCACCCACACTTTACAGGTAAAAACAAAACATATCAGCAGGTTTAAACAGTATATATACGGTGTGCTGGCTGTTATTGTAACACTTTCAGGAACTATTATCTACCTGAGATCCCAAAACCAGCAGCAGGAAGAAGAAAAAAAGCAACTGATGGCACAACTGTCAAAGCTTAAAGGCGAGGTTCCGCCACCTGCCATTCAGGATCTAAAAAAACGCGGCTTAAAAGGTTTTTCTACAAATGCAGTTGGCGGCAACGGCAATGCAGAAGCTGCTAAACTTACCGACGAAGAAACTTACTCTTTATATGACGAATACCTGAGCCGCCTGGTTCATACCGTAGCTTTTACCCCAATGGGTTATCCGCGCATTAGTTCACTAACTTCATATTTTGGTTACAGGAGTGATCCTTTTAATACGGCAAGCGCCGAATTTCACCCTGGAATTGATTTTAAGGGAAATCGTGGCGACGAAGCCAAATGCACAGCCAACGGAAAGGTTGTTTTTGCAGGAAGATATGGCGGCTACGGTAACTGTGTGCGCATAGCACACGCTAATAATTTTGAAACTTTATACGGGCACTTGTCTCGTATTACTGTAAAGGTTGGTGAACAGGTTACAGTGGGAGAAAAGATAGGAGAGGTGGGCTCAACCGGGCATTCAACCGGAAACCATTTGCATTATGAGGTGCGCAAAAATGGCAAAGCAATAAACCCTATCAAATTTCTTACACTGAATAACTAATAACCGAACAGATAATGGCATTATTTTCAAAAAAGGATAAAGTTACACTCGACCTTCAATCTATATCAACACTGATAAGCGAAGGCTGTATTTTGGATGGAAATATTAAAGCCCCTGCTTATGTACGTATTGACGGCCAGATAACAGGAGATGTGATAGTTGATGAAGGTTTAATACTGGGCGAGAAAGGGTCGATACTGGGCAATATAATAACCAAAGAAATGGTGGTTTATGGTGTGGTAAACGGCGATATCCAAACAAACTCCCTCGAAATTAAAGCATCCGGCAAAGTTACCGGCGAAATAAGGACACAAACCCTTCAGGTAGAAAATGGCGCTATTTACAATGGCAGCCTCTCTATGACTCAAAACAACAAACCAGTTCAACAATCCAAACTGAATGGTAATCCTGCACCTAAAGTGCTTGAGGCGTAAGTGTTGAGGACATTCTTAACGCTAATATTCCCATTCAGCTTTATCAGGATACATTCTTGAATATTTAAAGTCATCGAAATCGCTATAAAAGGAAACTTTCGGATAATTGGAGTTTTCATCTCTGTCTACCCAAGTTAAATGGACGATAGCGAAACTTTTATCAAAGCCTCTTTTTATAATCTTGAATAAAACATCATCATTGCCACCCCTATGGCATAATGCTGAAAATTCAAAGTCTGTCAAGATATGCTCATTCTTACTTGGTTTAACGAAACTCAAAAACGAATTATTGGAGCTTTGCAAACCAATCTCTTTACGTAGCTCATCTTCAAATGCGAACTTTTGTCCAATATCAATTGATTCCCATGGCTCAACTACAAAAGGGCGAGGCTCTGGTTCAAGAAAAAAATCTTCCAATACATGCCTGTCTACACCGGCAATATTAATATAAAATGATTCATCAGGGAAGTCAGGAGAGTCTTCAAAATCATAACCACCAGCTGCGTACAAAAAATATCCGTTACTAAGTTGCGCATTTATATTTAATGAAAGCCATTGGTCATAACAAGGTTTAGCCGAAAAAAAGTGCTCCCATACGGCTTTTTGAACAAATGAATAGTAATTTTCTGCAGGTAAAAACTCGCCTGAAATAATACCCATACTTTCATCCGTTATATATAATTGCGCCGTACCTATTAATATAGTATTTGAGAATATTTTTGCTTCCAATTCTTGTCCAATTTATTATAAAGATAGATAAGTATTAGTTCTGTAAAAGGCATAAAACACAGGTTTTTAAGAAATAATAGCAGATAGCATAAATCATTGGTTAACCAAATTTCATTTTGATAAACCTATGCGTTAACTTTGCAAAAAAAATTTAAAAACTATGTCATCAGTAGAGACCGTTTACACCAAGTACAAAGTAAAAGACTTTTCGCTGGCCCAATGGGGTCGCAAGGAAATTGAATTAGCCGAAGCAGAGATGCCGGGCTTAATGGCCTTACGCAAAGAGTATGGCCCATCCAAAGCATTAAAAGGAGCGCGCATTGCAGGTTGTCTGCACATGACCATCCAGACTGCTGTGCTAATTGAAACATTGATAGAATTAGGTGCTGAAGTTACCTGGTCATCATGTAACATCTTTTCTACCCAGGATCATGCCGCTGCCGCTATTGCTGCTGCAGGCGTTTCTGTTTATGCCTGGAAAGGTATGAATGCAGAAGAATTTGACTGGTGCATTGAGCAAACTTTATTCTTCGGTGAAGACCGCAAGCCATTGAACATGATATTGGATGACGGCGGCGATTTAACCAACATGGTATTGGATAAATATCCTGAACTGATCCCGAACATTAAAGGCTTATCAGAAGAAACCACTACTGGTGTTCACCGTTTATATGAGCGTGTAAAAGCAGGTACACTGCCAATGCCGGCTATCAACGTAAACGATTCGGTTACCAAATCGAAATTTGATAATAAGTATGGTTGCCGAGAATCACTGGTTGACGCTATCCGCCGCGCTACCGACGTAATGATGGCTGGTAAAGTAGCTGTTGTTTGTGGTTATGGCGATGTGGGTAAAGGTTCTGCCGATTCATTGCGTAATGCTGGCGTGCGTGTTATAGTTACCGAAATTGACCCTATATGTGCGTTGCAAGCAGCAATGGAAGGCTTTGAAGTTAAAAAACTGGGTACTGCAATAGCCGAAGCCGATATTGTGGTTACTGCTACAGGTAACAAAAACATTGTTCGTGAGCAGCACTTCCGTGCACTAAAAGATAAAGCTATTGTTTGTAACATTGGCCACTTTGACAACGAGATTGACATGGCCTGGTTAAACGGTGCTTATGGCAATACCAAAGTTGAAATTAAACCGCAGGTTGATAAATATACCATTAATGGTAAAGACCTGATTGTTTTAGCAGAAGGCCGTTTAGTTAACTTAGGCTGCGCAACTGGTCACCCAAGCTTTGTAATGAGTAACTCGTTCACTAACCAAACTTTAGCGCAATTAGAGCTTTGGAATAACGGTGCTCAATACGAAAACAAAGTTTACACACTGCCAAAACATCTTGACGAAAAAGTTGCCCGTTTACACCTTGCAAAAATTGGTGTTGAACTGGAAGTTTTAGACCAGGATCAGGCTGAGTACATTGGTGTAACTGTTGAAGGTCCGTTTAAACCGGAATATTACCGTTACTAATTTAGAAGTAAATAATAAATGCAAAAGCCGAAAGGTTTTTGTAATAGATAAAGAGGCGTGGTTTTAGGATCGCGCCTCTTCTGTTTTCAATAGCATTTGAAATAATATTTAAAACATCAAGGGTAATTTTATATCTTTCATCAGTATTTAATCCTACATGACAGACGCCTATTATATCCTGGAAGACAACGAGCAGAAAGGCCCGTTTACCTTTGCTGAATTAACCGAAATAGAACTGGATATCCATACCAGGGTACTCTCGCCATTAGCTGATACCTGGGAGGATGCCTGCGACTTGCCCGAACTATATTCATACTTTTTAGCACAAGGGATTTATTTTCCAACTGAAGATAACCTGGCCTCTTTCTGGCGGCGTTTACTGGCTTTTATTATCGATATAGTGATCATATCAATTGTGATGGATGTTATAGTAGCCATTTTAATTTCAAAAGGCATAATATCAAATATCACCACTTTTCAGGCCTATAGTAAAATGCCTTACAGTGAGCTTTTATTGCTGCAGGTTATTCTTTATTCGCTTTTAATACTTTATAACTCAATAGGCGAAGCATCCGCAATGAAAGGCAGCGTAGGAAAAAAGATATGCAAGCTTGTGGTGGTTGACGCCGATGGAGTAGGGCTTACTTATATGAACGCACTCATACGCAGTATAGGCAAAGTAGTATCACTTTTCTTTTACGGGATAGGCTTTTTAAGTATTTTTTGGAGCGATCACCGCCAGGCACTTCACGATTTTCTGGCAAGAACTTACGTGGTAAAGCTGTAGTTTCTAGAGAGTTCATGATTGATGGATCATAGTTCATAGCAAAAGGTGCAGCGGCTATGAACTATTAATCATCAACTTTTCAAAATAACCGGTCTTTCATTACTAAAGTGCCGGCAATCATATCATGCAGGCATTGTTGTTGTTTATTAAAGAAACTTAAAAGATAGCCAATTAAGAAAGTAAGCACCGAAAATAGTTTGGCAACATTTCTGCCCAGTGAACGGCCAAAGCTTATGCGTTCGCCTTGCATATCACAAACTTTTATTTTGAGGATTTGCTTACCATAAGTAGCTTGCTTTACTGAACACTCAGCAACCACATGATATACAAATTTTACTAAAGGGATAATCACTAAAAGACTGAAAGCTATTACAAGGCGGGTAGCTTTATCATCAATAAAAAGCACAGCCATAAATGCTATTATAATACATACTCCTGAAACAAAAAACCAATCGAGTGCCGAAGCCATTAGGCGCTGATCGAAATTTGCAAAATATTGTGGAATAAGGGCTTCTTTTTTAAAACCCAAAAGCTGGCGCAGCTCGGCAATTTCATGGGCTTCCTTATAATCATCCATGGCGGCAGTTTTTAAAAAATCGCCGGGTTTTATATTAAATTCTTTTAGCTGTTCAATGCTAAATGGCCCTTGTGGTTTGCCTTTGATAACGAGAATGTATGTGTTGGAAGGTTCCATCGCGTATCAAAGTTAGTTTAAAACCTATATAAAATTGAAAGGTTGTAACGTTTATTTCAACATTACAACCTTTCAATATTTTACTTTACAATGCTATTTAATAACGGCTCACCTTGAAGTCTGACAGGCCGCCACTGATATGTATATGTAATTTGTTTTTGGCCGCTGCAAAGCCCGGTGTTTCATAGTTATTGTCGCGGGTTTTGTTAAAACCTTCGAAATGATTATCAGATAAGCCCGAATCAGTTTCAATGCTGCAGGCAGCATTTTGAGGAATTGAGATATCTACACCTGAAACACCCGTTGAAATATCAACATCAGTATAGGCTAATGGCACGCCTAATTTTACATTGAATGATGCTGCACCACCGTGTAATTTAAGTGTACGGATTTTAAATTTAGATAGGTCGAAGTCAATTTTGGCAGCACCTGTTTCTACATTAACATCCCATATCGGGCTTTGATTTATCCGCATATCAGCCTCGTTTTTGTTCGAGTCGAAATTAAATCCGTTATGGTCTTTCATTTTAAAATTAACCACAAAAATGGAATCTTCTTTACTGCTGGTAAGGTCATAACGGCCATCATCTTTTGTGGAAGCATTAAATAACTGGTTAGTGGTATCGATCAGACTGAAAGAAGTACCACCGCCGCTTATATTAAGGTGGGCAAGTTTTATTCCGGCATCATAGGGCATATTAAAGGCACCCCTGCCGTTCATCTTAATGTCCGATTGATTGTTATCATCATCATCGTTATCATTATCGTCGCTATTGTTGTTATTATCATCATCATCATCGTTATCATTATTCCAGTAGCTATAATGATTACGTGGCCAAAAATTATAACGGTCGCCGAAATTGCCAAAAAACAACATGCCTACGCCAAGTACAATAACTCCAATTTTTACTGCTGTTGCCCATACCGACTTATTATGTGCAAATACAAGGTTTACACCAGCGATAACTAAAAATATTGGCCACAAATGAAATATATTATACCAATGGAAATGCAGGTATCCAAAATTACCCAGCAGGATGGCTGCGCCTATCAGAACCAGGACAACGCCCGGAATTATTTTATCGTTTCTCATTTTAATTTTATTTAGTGTTAACGAATCCTGTTATTCAACTGTCGGGTTATTCTCTGTTGTTTCTGAACTATCAACAGCAGGTTCTTCTTTTTTATCTGCGGTTTTCCAATTTTGCTTGCGCCATGCTTCATTTCTCTGGCCCGATGCAATAAGTGCGCCACCTACTACAACCAGTACTATTGGCCACAATTTGTCAAAATCAAAATCGGGGATAAGGTCATATTCATCAATCAAAATAAATGCACCAATAAGAATCAGCACCACACCTACTATTATGCCTGCGTGCGATTTTTGTTTTGGAGGCATGTTAGCAGGGTCGCCTTCAAAAGGATTTCCACCGTATGGGTTACCTCCAAACGGGTTCCCGCCAAAAGGGTTGCCAGTTTGTTGTGGATTATTAAATTGATCGGCAGGTTGTTGCGGGGGTACGGTATAATCAACAGTTGGATTGTTGTAAGGATTGTAATTATTATACAGATAGCCCTTTTTAGGTAATACTATCCACAAAACAATGTAAGGGATAATGCCAACACCCATTATAATAACGGTAAAGGCAAATAGCAGGCGGACTATGGTTACATCCATTTCGAAGTACTCCGCCAGGCCCGAACAAACACCACCTAACACCTTGTGGTATTCATCACGATATAGTTTTTTGTTCATTTTTTTGTTGTTTTAGAGTTTATATTTGACCGTAAGTTGGTTTTATTATTATTTCTTCAATATTTGCCCCTGCACTCATTTTATAAGCATTTACAATGGCCGAAGCTATATCTTCAGGCAATACCATCTTATTCTTATCTACTTCCATATCCTTCCACGAGTCTGTTAATGTTGAGCCAGGGATAATGGCGGTTACCTTAACGCCATATTGCTGCATCTCTGTCCGCATCACTTTGTTAAGGCCTAACAGTGCATATTTTGTTACGCTATAGGTACCTGCCTCAGCAATAGGAACTAAGGATGCTACTGAACATATAGTGAAAATGTGCCCCCTGCCTGCAGCTATCATAGTTTTGCCGAAATATCGGTAAAGCTCATAAGCTGGCATCAGGTTAGTATTTACATGCTTTTCAAAGGTCTGTTCAGCATCATCAAGTATGCTCGAATGTTCATAAATGCCTGCGTTATTTACAATTATGCTGATAGCGGCCAGTTGCTGTTCAGCAGCTTTGGCAAAATCAAGTACCTGTTGTTTTATGCTGACATCAGTAACAGATGTAAATACTTTAATATTAGGATTAATGGCTGATAACTCATCTTTAAAGGCTGCAAGATCCCCGCTATTCCTTGAGCAGATGGCAAGGTTTATCCCTTCTTTAGCAAAAGCGATTGCTGTTGCTCTTCCCATTCCTTTAGTTGATGCTGTTATTAGTGCGTTTGTCATGATTTTTTATTGTAATGTTTGAAAGTATATGTTAGTTCCGTCAAACAATAATATCTAAAAATCTTAATGTTTCTTATTAATACATCAAATCTAATTTATAATACAACAGGCTTATTATTGCTTTTGGTAAACTATAACAGATTTTCGGTAAACAGGGGAAAAAAGGCGGTGAAATGGAAGTTGATAAACTACCCCATATTAAAATTAATAGGAGAGCCCTGTGTTACATCCCGATTTGCATAAGGTTGTGTTATTCCTTTGGTTTCTTTCTAAAGAAAAAATAGGTTTGGCTGCTATAGCTGAAAATTATAACCAAAGCAGTTGTTAAAACTTTTGAAGGGGTAGGATACCATCCAAAATATTCTACAAATAGCTTTAAAAGCAGATAATTAAAAATAATACAAATAAAAACAACTATCAGATACCTGATTAGCTGACTTCTTCGTTTTAACCCCGATTCCTGGAACACTACATAACGGTTAAGGTAAAAACCGGAAGGTAAGCTAAAGCAAAACGCAAATATTAATGATGCGATGTGCGGACTTATTGTAAATGATCCGAGGATGAAATTCTGTTTTTTGAAAATAAAGTTATATGCCAGGGAAAACAAGGTAATATCGAAAACAGTATTTGCCCCGCCGCTTGCGGCATACCTGAATGTTTGTAAGGGAATGAATTTTTTAAATGGAGAATAGAAAAAATCAATGGCTGCCAGGATGAATTGCCTTAATGAATGGTGCAGGTGTTTCATTTAATATTTTTAATCTCCGGCCAAAACTACCAATATGTTTGTTAAGGAGGCATAAGTATATGGTATAATCTATTAAAATGAACCTGTTTAAAACCAAGGCATTGTTATTTTGGTTGTATAACCATTAAAATCCGGAATTAAATTTATCCATAAATCGGCTGAATATTAATTATGATGATAATGCCTCATGCACTTTATTGCTTAAAAACGTATTTTTAACCGATTTTTAAATATTAAATGTTTCACAGCTTAGGAAAATATATACTCTTACTTCGTTTAAGTTTCCGAAAACCCGAAAAGTTCAGTGTTTACTGGGCTGAGGTAATGCGCGAAATGGTATCAATCGGGATAGGCTCCCTGGGTATTATTTGCATCATTTCAATATTTATTGGCGCTGTGGCAACTATACAGGTTGCTTTTCAGCTGATAAGCCCTATCATCCCCAAATCTGTTGTAGGAACCATCTCCCGCGATTCAACCATTCTTGAGTTTAGCCCTACGATTTCGGCCCTGGTTCTTGCCGGGCGAGTAGGGTCGAGCATTGCTTCACAAATTGGCACCATGCGGGTTACCGAGCAGATTGATGCATTGGAGATAATGGGAGTAAATGCCCCCGGCTATTTAATATCACCAAAAATAATTTCGGGACTCACCATGATACCGCTCTTGGTAATTGTTTCAGTTATATTGGGCCTAAGCGGTGGTTATATAGCTTGCCTCCTTTCACGCGACGTTCCCCCAAGCGAATATATTGTAGGCCTACAGGATGGGTTTAACACGGTTACTGTAACTGTTTGTGCTGTAAAATCTATAGCTTTTGGCTTTATTATAACATCTGTATGCTCCTATTTTGGCTTCTATACATCAGGCGGTGCGCTTGAGGTTGGGCAGTCTGCAACAAAGGGCGTAGTTTACAGCTGTATCTGGATATTATTTGCTGACCTCGTTATATCAAGCCTCTTATTATGATCGAAGTCAAAGACATTTATAAAACATTCGGAAAAAACGAGGTGCTCAAAGGGATAAGTGCAACGTTAAAGCCTGGGAAGAACAATCTCATTATTGGCAGCTCGGGTTCCGGTAAAACCACTTTATTAAAATGCATTGTTGGCCTGCACGAGCCTACCTCGGGCGAGGTGCTTTACGACAATGAAAATTTTACAAAGATGGATTTTGAGGAACGTGTACCTATCCGTAAGCAGATAGGAATGCTTTTTCAAAATTCGGCGCTGTTTGATTCCATGACAGTTGAGCAAAATATAATATTCCCGCTCAACCTGTTTACTCAAATGTCTGTAGCCGAAAAGCATGAGCGGGCTGATTTTTGCCTCGAAAGGGTAAACCTGGCGGGTAAAAATAAATTGTTCCCGTCAGAGTTATCAGGCGGAATGAAAAAACGCGTAGGCATTGCCCGGGCCATATCTATGCAGCCAAAGTATCTATTTGTGGACGAACCCAACTCTGGCCTCGATCCCATGACGTCTATACTTATTGATGACCTTATCAGCGAAATCACTGAAGAATACCAAACAACTACTGTAATAGTAACGCACGATATGAACTCGGTTATGGGTATTGGCGATCATGTTATATTTCTGCATAACGGAGAGAAATGGTGGGAGGGTTCGAACCATGAAATTGCTCATACCGATAATAAAGAACTGAATGCATTTGTGTTTGCCAGCAAATTTATGCGGGCAGCAAGAGAGAAGTTATAGTTTACAGTTACCGGTTATCAATTTGCAGTAATTTTGCTTTAACCAATTGTTATATTTGCCTGATATTTTACAATTATGGCTATTGCCAACTGCTCACTGCCAACTGCAAACTAATGATACAACTCCTCACCCCAACCCACTGGAAAGACTACGAACTGATTGATTGCGGTGACTTTGAAAAACTGGAACGTTTTGGCAATGTGATATTAATAAGGCCCGAGCCACAAGCTGTTTGGAGCAAGGGGTTAAGCAACGCTGAATGGCAGCGCTTACACCACATTAAGTTTAAAGGCCGTTCGGCAACATCTGGCGAATGGATTAAAAAGAATCCCGCCACACCCGACCGCTGGCATATTGAATATAAAAATCCTGAAGCAAGCATAAAATTCAGGCTGGCATTAACGTCATTCAAGCATCTCGGCATTTTCCCTGAACAGGCAGTCAACTGGGATTATATCACCCAAAATATAAAAAAGTTTAAAACCACCGAACCTAAGGTACTTAACCTTTTTGCCTATACAGGTGGAGCATCGTTAATTGCGCAGGCAGCCGGAGCAGATACAACTCACGTAGATTCCATAAAACAGGTAGTTACCTGGGCTAATGAAAATCAGGAACTCTCAGGGCTGAGCAATATTCGCTGGGTGGTTGAAGATGCACTGAAATTTGTAAAACGTGAGCTGAAACGCGGTAAAAAATACAATGGTATTATCCTTGATCCACCTGCTTACGGGCATGGCCCAAACGGGGAAAAATGGAAACTGGAAGATAATATTAATGAAATGATGGGCGATGTAATGCAATTACTCGATCCGGATGAGCATTTTATGATATTGAATACGTATTCACTTGGCTTTTCATCGGTAATTATCGAAAATCTTATAAAAAGCGCTTATCCGCAGGTGCAAAACCTGGAAACCGGCGAACTTTATCTTCAGGCAACTGCAGGGTCAAAATTGCCTTTAGGCGTTTTTGGAAAGTTCTTTAAATCCACGAATTAAAAATGGTTTGAAAAGGGTATCAATACTCATCAATTCTGCATATAAAAACAAAGGCAATAAAATATTTTATTGCCTTTGTTTTTATACTATTATCCTGGCCTGGTTTAATCCAGAGGCGCAGTATAACAAGTGTTGTAATTTGGGTTAAGTGGTGCGCAAACTCTGCATGGAGAAAAACGTGTATTACAATCGCTATCGGTCGTGCATTTTATTCCGCATCCTATTAGCGCAGGAGAATAACCGCCGCCGCCTAATACATTTTTCATTTCTTCTCTTGAAAGTACTTCTGCGTTTTCTAGTCCCTTGAAGTTTAATTTTGCTTTTTTCATTTTGTTAAATCTAGGTAAAAAAATAAGACATTAATTGTTATCAATAATACTCCCCCATGGATCGATCCCCAGGGAAAATGCTTTATATCTGTACTATAACTTTAATTTAAGAAAGCTGTATATTCTCACATAAAGGTTTTGCAGGGTAAATGGCTGCTTATAACCGATAAAGCTTTTTAAGAGATACTATAATTGGTAAATGATTTCAAAAATAAATATAACTATTAATGAGGCAAATAATTAATTTTCCACAACTATTAATATTAAAATAACTGTTGAAAAAATTAACTGTATTCACTGCAAAAAAGCTGTTACTTTGCAGCACCCCGCCCCATATTGAAATTTATTAAAATGAACGTGAAAAACATTATTCTATCTGCCGCATTTTTGCTATCCTCATTAATGCTATTCTCAGGTTGTACGCAGCCAGCCACTAAAGACAAGCCTGCTGCTGCAAAAGATACTACCAAAAAGGTTGCCGATGTTGCAGCAAAGGATACTGTTCCAGCTAAAGTTGTTTACCCTCCTTTAGACAAAAAGCTTTATGATTCATTAATGAAGCGGTTAGCTCATGGTGATACTACAGGCAAATGGCCGGTTAAAAATACTCCGTACCCGTTGCCCGGGGCTGTTTTACCCTTTAAAAGGGTTGTGGCTTTTTATGGTAACCTGTATGCCAAAAAGATGGGTATTTTGGGCGAACTGCCTCCAAATGAAATGCTTGCTAAATTAAAAGGAGAAGTAAAGAATTGGGAAAAAGCTGATCCGCAGACTCCGGTTCAACCGGCTTTGCATTACATTGCAGTTGTAGCAAGTGGCGCTCCAGGTAAAGACGGTAAGTTTCGTAACCGCATGCCTTTTAAGCAAATAGATTCTGTTTTAGTGCTTGCCAAAAAAGCGCACGCAATTGTGTTTTTAGATATACAGGTTGCTTTAAGTAATATACACACCGAGCTTCCTTTACTTGAAAAATATTGGATAATGCCAAATGTGCATTTTGGTATGGATCCTGAATTTTCGATGAAGGATGGTTCTCATCCGGGTAAAAAGATCGGCACATATGATGCTGCTGACGTAAACTATGTATCAGATTATCTAACTAAACTGGTAAGAAAATATAATCTGCCTCCAAAAATTCTGATAGTTCACCGTTTTACAAAAAAGATGCTGACAAATTACAAGAATATTAAATTACATCCCGAAATTCAACTGGTGATGGATATGGACGGCTGGGGTGAACCTGATCTGAAAGAAGGTACTTATCGTTACTTTATCCGCGAGGAACCGGTTCAGTTTACTGGTTTTAAATTGTTCTATAAAAATGATATAAAGAAAGCGCCTCATCATATGCTTACTCCTGAGGAAGTATTAAAGAAAAGGCCGTACCCTATTTATATTCAGTACCAATAGAAAGTCTCAAGTCTGAAGTCCTGAGTCTGAAGTCGATTATTCGGTCTTAAGACTCAGGACTTTTTACTAATGACTAAAGACTCATGATTAAATGGGGCATCATAGGTTGCGGGCGCATTGCTCACCGCTTTGTACAGGGACTTAAAGCCGTTCCCGGTACAAAGCTTGTTTCGCTATGGTCGCGTCGCGAAGAATCGGTAAACAGTTTTGTTGAATTATACGGCGGCAATGCCTGTAAATCGGTTGACGAATTACTTGCCAGCGATATAGATGCAGTTTACATAGCAACCCTTCCTGATAGCCATGCTGAATATAGCATAGCTGCTTTTAACGCAGGTAAGCACGTTTTATGCGAGAAGCCCACTGCCGTGAATCTAAAAAGCCTTGACGGAATTATTAAGGTAGCTAAAGCTAAAAAACTCCTTTTTATGGAGGGAATGAAACCTCCGTTTTATCCCTTGTATAAACGCCTGAAAGAATACTTGCTTACCGATCCGATAGGTTCTGTTGGATATGTAAGGGCCGGATCTTCAGTTGCTGATTGCCCGCCTGATCATCCAAATTATAATGTCGACCTGGTTGGCGGTGCAATAATGGGTATAGGTATTTATGAAGCATTTTTAGCTATCGACTGGCTCGGCGAAACCGAAGAAGTGCAAACTATGGGGCGTTTTGGTGAAACCGGCATTGATATGTTCACCATATTTCAAACCCGGCATCAAAATGGTTATGCCCAGCTTTATTCAGGTTTCGATCTTCACGGAAAAGGAGATGCCTTGATCTGCGGGACTATTGGTCATATAACCATTCACAAAAACTGGTGGAACCCATCCCGTGCCACTATTAATTATTTAGATGGGCGGATTGTTGAGCTTGATGAGCCCTTCACTGCCGGAGGGCTTAATTATGAAATTGAGCATTTCTGTCAGTTAATAAACGAAGGAAAAATGGAAAGCCCTATTATAACGCATGAAATATCACGCCAGATGATTGCTATGCTCGATACAGCGAGGGCACAGATAGGGTTGAAGTTTAAGGGAGAGTAAATGAATTTCGAATTTAAACTGCCTGCCCACAACCACCTACTCACTTTTAAGATTCTTAACCGAGTTGACCATCGCCGCCTTTACTGATTGAAAACTTACTGTAAACAAAGCGATCAATAGGGCCGCTGATCCTGAAAGAACAAATACCCACCAACTGATTTGAATGCGGTAGGCAAAGCCCTGCAGCCAGTTATGCATTGCCCACCAGGCAAATGGTGATGCAATAATGAGCGCTATAAATACCAGCTGAATAAAATCTTTAGAAAGTAAAGCTGCAATACTTGTAACAGACGCTCCCAGTACTTTACGAATACCTATTTCCTTTTTACGTTGCGCTGTACTGAAAGCCGAAAGACCTAACAAACCCAAACAGGAAATTAATATAGCTAATGCCGAGAAGCAAATAAACAAGCTTCCGAAACGCTGCTGGGCAAGATATTGCTTGTTATAAGCTTCATCCTCAAAAAAGTAAATTAAGGGCAGGCCGGGTGCCAGCTGCTTCCATTGTCTTTCTACCTGGGCAATCGTTTGTTGAATGTGGGCTGATGTTATGTCAAGTGTCAGGCAGGTAAAGAACCCACTAATCGGCCGGATAGCCAGTGGCTGCACCAGCTCCTGCGATGAGTGGGAATGAAAATCTTTCACTACGCCGACTATTGTACCATCAGCCTTAAATTGTTTAAAGTTTTTGCCAATGGCCTGTTCAGGGGTTTTAAAACCAAGTTTTTGCACCATCGTTTCATTTATAAGCATGGCTTTTTTATCGGTGGCTATCTGTTTGTTAAAACCGCGCCCTGCAATAACCTGCACGCCATATTGAGTCAAGAAATCATTGTCGGAGTAATAGGTTTCTGCAAGTACATCCTGGTTGACATCATCTTTATCTGCTATTATTGTTGATGTTTTATTGTTTGGCGTACCAGGCACGCTTGATGAGTAGCTTACACTTGAAATTCCGGGTATCGCGGTAAACTGCTGTTTTACCAGGTCGGGATGATCGGTTATGCGCGGGTCAAATTGGTAGTCGATCACTAATTGATGTGCCTTTTTAAAGCCCAGCTGTTGATTCTGCATAAAGTCGAGCTGGTTGTAAACCACTATAGTGGAGATGATAAGCACGATTGATATGGCAAACTGAGCCACTACCAATGATTTACGCAGCGCCAGACCCCCATTGCCGGAAGCCAACTGCCCTTTTAAGCTGCTGATTGGCTTAAAGCCGGACAGAAACAAGGCGGGGTATACCCCGGAAAGCAGACCCGTAAATACCGCTATCAATAATAACCCCGCAACATAATACAGGTTATCAAATATGCCTGTCGCAATAGTGGTGCCCGTAAGCTGGTTGAACATCGGCAGGAGTAAAGCCGCCAATCCTAACGCTAAAATAAAAGCTATTAAACAAAGCAAAACCGAGTCGGTAAAAAACTGGATGATCAATTGTTTTTTTGTTGCACCTAAAACTTTGCGTACCCCAATTTCCCTTGCCCGCTTTAAAGAAAATGCCGTGGTTAAATTGATAAAATTAAAGCAGGCTATAAACAATACAAATACAGCTACGATAGAAAAAATATAGATATTAGTTATGCTGCCGCTCTCGGAGCTACCGGTACGGTGCCCGCGTGGTTTGCCATACAGGTAAACCTTTTTTAAAGGCTCAAGTGACAGGGCATATTTCGACTGGCTTTGATCCATATTGGCGTTTACGATGCCGGCTAGTTTTGCGCTCAGCTTTGCCGCATCGGTACCGGGTTTTAACAACAGGTAAGTATAAAAGCCAAAGCGTTTCCAGTTGGTATTCCAGTGGCTTTGCGTATCAATAAGTGTAGTCATTGAGAAAAGCATACCAACCTTTAAATGCGAGTTGTAAGGAATGTCTTTCATAACGCCGGTAACAGCAGCTTTTTCCTGCCCATTAACCAGCAGTGTTTGCCCGATGGGATCGGCACTGCCAAAATATTTTTTTGCAGCGGTTTCGGTTAGTACTACATTAAACGGAGCGTCGAATAAATGTTTGGCGTCGCCACGCAGCAGCGGCCATGTAAAAACATCAAATGCAGAAGCATCGGTATAAGCTATTTCCTCTTTGGCTGCATTGTTTGGATTACTTTGGATGATCATATCATCCATAAAGACCCTTGTGGCAATTTTTACTTCAGGAAAGGCTGCCTGTACGGCAGGCGCCATTGGTGCCGATGTGCTTTCATAATCAATGCCAACTGGGGTTTTGACATCGGTGACCAGACGGTAAATGTTATCGCCATTCGTGTTATAACTATCACGGCTTAACTCAAACTGTACATAAAGCAAGGCAAAAAAGCAAACGCCTGTACTTAAGCCAATAATATTGATAAGAGAGAATGCCTTGTGATTAAGGAAATATCTTAATGAGGTTTTGATATAGTTTTTAAACATAAGCTTGCATTGGAAAACACAAGGTAGCAAATATTTTTACGACAAATACTTTCCAACTATCGGCATTCTTCTGCCCATACCGAATGCTTTTGGCGATACCCTTAATATTGGCGGGGTTTGGTAACGTTTATGTTCCGCAAGGTTTACCAAACGGATAACGCGGCGGACCGTGTTTTCGTCGTACCCGGCTTTAATAATACTGGTTGATGAATGCCTCCCCTCAATGTACATCTTCAATATTTTATCCAGGATATCGTATTCTGGCAGTGAGTCGGTATCCTTTTGATCAGGCCTGAGCTCGGCTGACGGAGGTTTTATGATAGAATTTAACGGGATGATCTCTTTTTCCCGGTTAATATATCTTGCCAGTTCAAAAACCTGTGTTTTGTAAACATCGCCGATAACCGAAATACCGCCGCACATATCGCCATATAAAGTACCGTAACCTACAGCAGCTTCGCTTTTGTTGGAGGTGTTTAATAAAATATAGCCAAACTTATTACACATGGCCATCAGCAAAACAGCCCTGCTTCGCGACTGAATATTTTCTTCCGCAATGTTAAAAGGCAAACCCTTAAACTGCGGACTTAACGTATTTTCAAAAGCCTCAGTAACATCTTTAATAGCGATGGTTTCACTCATGCAGCCCAGGTTTTTTACCAGGTCTTCTGCATCTTTTATAGAGTGGTCACTCGAAAAACGTGAAGGCAACAATACCGCCATAACATTTTGGGCTCCTAAGGCTTCAGCAGCTAAGGCACAAACCACAGCCGAATCTATCCCACCTGATAAGCCAAGTATCGCCTGTTTAAACCCTGATTTATGGAAATAATCTTTTATACCTAAAATAATTCCTTTATGTATTTGTTCAATATCGCTTGGCCTTATTGATCTGATAGTGGAAGGATGGTCGAACGTTACCTTGCCTTTATCATCCAGATTATAATAGGCAACACTTTCTTCAAAATATGGAAGCTCATCTATCAGCTTGCCTGTATTATCAAATATCAATGACCCGCCGTCGAAAATAAGTTCAGTTTGTGCACCTACGTTGTTTAAATAAAGCAAAGGCAGCTCGTACCTTTTTGCATTATCGCCCAAAATATCAATCCGGTCCTCGTCGCGGTTATAAGTAAAAGGAGAGGCGGCAATATTTATCATCACATCCGGCTTTTGCTGTATCAAAATATCCATTGGCCGGGTTACATATAAAGGATCTTCGATAGTGTTCCATAAATCCTCACAAATAGTGAGCGCTATTCGGTGCCCTTTAAATTCAATACAGCTAAATTCTGTACCTGGTTCAAAATAGCGGTATTCATCAAAAATATCGTAGTTAGGCAATAAGGCTTTATGGGCTACAGCTTTAACCTTACCTTCTTCAATAAAGTAGGCAGAGTTATTAAGGTCTTTTCCTTCAGTACGGTGATTAGGCGTTGGTAAGCCAATTATGCAGGCAATGCCGTAACATTCTTTGGCTATTTTTTGGGCTGACGCTTCGCACAGTTCAATAAACTCATCAAACTCTAAAAAATCACGCGAGGGATAGCCACACACACATAATTCGGCAAAAACTACAAGGTCGGCGCCATTAGTGCGGGCTATTTTGATATGCTCAATAATTTTAGCCGTATTCGATTCAAAATTTCCGATATGATAGTTAAGCTGGGCTAATGCGATCTTCATTATAAATTAATTCTGGTTCGATAAATAACAAACGGTTTAATTAGGCTGTTTGCATATTTAAATGCAAATAAAAATTATTTTTGCTCAAAGCACAAACAATGACTGTTTTAAACCGCAAAAAGCCATTTTATTTATTCTTTTTATTAGCTGTTGTAATTACCGCCTGCACAAATCATAAAAAAATTGACGTCAGCAATATACCTGTTGATGTTAAGATTGAACGCTTTGATAAAGAATTTGACGCCATGCGTACAAAACCAATGGCAGCGCAATCGGCATATTTGCAAAGAAAATATGGTGTGTTTTACCATGATTTTATGGGTCTGATACTACAGGACAGAAATGTTAACATACAGGATACCAATTACTTCAGGCTTTTACGCCAGGTTTTTGCCAATCAATCTTATAATGACCTGAAACACGATGTTGACTCGGTTTATAAAAACGGTCTTGATAAAGAAGATGAAGAGCTTACCGATGCCTTCAGGCGTATTAAATACTATTTTCCACAACAGCGGTTGCCAAAGGTTTATGCCTATTATTCGGGTTTCGAGGCGCAAACCATTATAGGCACCGGTTACTTTGGCATCGGGCTTGATCTTTTTTTAGGGTCAAATTCCCGCTTTTACCCAGCGCTTACTGTCGCATACCCGCATTATTTATCACGTTTTTTTAATAAAGAAAATATTACTCCACGTGTTGTTGAGGCAATAACCCGTGAGGATATGTTTCCCGAAGTTGACAGCAGCAAAACCCTGCTTTCAAAAATGATATACAATGGAAAGATCATGTATTTTATGGATCAGGTTTTACCTGATTTTGCTGATAGTACTAAAATTGGTTATACCAGCGCACAGGTAAAATGGTGCGAAGACTTTAAACCGAAAATATGGGCTTACTTTTTGGATGAGAATTTATTGTACGAAAGCGATTATCCAAAAATCCAGAAGTACTTTAACGAAGCCCCGTTTACTCCCGGTCTTGGCGAAAAAAATGAATCAGCGCCAAAACTTGCAATATGGACAGGGTGGCAAATTGTAAGGTTATATATGGAAAAACATCCTGAAGTTACTTTGCCGGCATTAATGGCTAACCAGGATGCACAAAAAATCCTGAATGATTCGAAGTATAGAGGTAAGTAGAGAGGGAAAGCCCCAAGCCAATAATCTTAAGTCGTTTTTGACCTAAGACTTATTACTAAAGACTTTGGACTTATTTATTTAAGTATCGCAAATACAGATTTCAGTGCTAATAATACACCGATAATCAGGATAATGTTAGCAACGATATTAACGTATTGGAAATCAGCAAAACGGATATAAACACCTACTATACCTATCACTATAGCTAAAACCATTAATTTATAGTGACCTTCTGCGTTAGCGTTTTCTGTTGAATTCATCTTGCTTTGTTATTTAATTATGCCGCAAATATAATTGTTTACCTAAAAATTTAAACTCATTTTATAATTTAATTTCCGGAGCTCTGTATTTACTATGCGTATTGAAGTAAAACCTTAATAAAAGATACCAGCCTGAACCATAAAGAGAAAACCTGTATGCAGCTTTTTGAAAGGCATACAGGTTTACTTATTCTTAAGGAGTTTTTGACGTTAACTCTTTATGAGTACAGTGTTCTTTTTTCCTTTATAATACCTTATCATTACCCATACACAAGCACCTGCAAATAGAAACACCCAAAGATTAGCTAGGCCAAGCAGCAGGGTTTCGAATATTAACCAACCATTTTCAATTGAGGTAAACAGGCGTTTAAAAAATGGCAGATTATAGGTAGCCGGATCATCATCAACAATGATTTCTTTATATATGGTATTGCTTTGATAGAAATTTAAAGTAACAATGCTGTTTTTAACTTCATCGTCAATCTGTCGGTTACCTATTTGCTGATCAACCATATCATCTTTTAAAAGCAATACATTTGCCGGATTCTTAATGATGATCTTTCCTTTCTTTTGCTGACTTACCAGCTCATTCCGGTTTTGCAGCTTTAATTTGGCGGCAAGATAATCCAGGGATTTATCAGAAATATCCATCTGCCGATTGGTAACATAGATACCCATGTGTTCAACATTATTCATAAAGTCATCCAGCTTTTCTGACGGAATTTTTACTGTAATATCGGCAGTTGTACTAAAGGCTGTTATCCGCATAATGGAATCATCGCTTTTGCGGATATCGGTACTTCGAACTTCAGACGAACCGACCTTATGATGCAGCACCATGCCGTGATAGCTATTGGTTAAGGCAGTAATGTGTTCACTGGTTTGCTGCACGTTTTTTACCTTAAAACGCATATCAGCTGTTTTTACCAGTTTAGGAGTTGCTATCATAACCGAATCGGCTTTTGCAATAGTATCAGCATTACTGCTGCTACTGTTGTTGATAATTTCTTCAGAGCCACTTTTGCCTTTACATGCGCCGAGCAGAACAAGGCCTGCCAATAGCGCAATTAAGATTTTTGATTTCATAGGTTTGGATTGGTTTTAATTAATATAACAGACCGTCTCTTTTTTATATACCTCACCAACATCCACAAGCCGAAGCCTATTGGAAAGATCACCCATGCATTTATAATATAAACCAAAACAGAAATAAACATGTCCCAGCCATTTTCTATCGACATACCTATCCGCTTTAATACCGGCGGATTATATGCTGAAAGATCTTTGTTTGCAATTATGTCCCTGGTGATGACATTGCTTTCGTAAAAATTCAATACAACCACACTGTTTTTAACAGAATCATCTGTTCGGCGGTTCTTAATCTGCTGATCAACCATGTTATTTTTAAATGCCAGCATTTCATCAGGATTTTTTGCATCGGTAGTTTCCTTTTTTTTGCCGGTCTGCCAGTTCTTTTTGGTTTTTAAGCTTAAGTTGTGTGGAGAGATAATCGAGGGACTTATCTGTTATATCCATATGACTGTTGTTTATAAAAATCCCCATTCTCGAAACCTGCAGCATGAAACTTTCCAGGTTTGCCGGTGGGATTTTCACGGTCATATCAGCATTAATATTAACAACTGTTACCCTCATTACAGAATCGTTACTTGTTTTAATATCTGAACTATCTGCAATAGTTGAATTAATGATATGATGAATTACCGTTCCGTTAAGGCTTGCAGTAAGGGCTGCAATTTTCTCACTGGTTTGTTGTACGTTTTTTACCTTGAAGCGGATATCTGCCTTCTTTACCAGCTTTGGCCCTGTTTGAAGCGAGTCCTTTTCTAAATTGAGTCCTTTTTATTACTAACTAATGTGCTGGCAGAATCATCGGCTGATTTAGCATCCATTTTGCCCTTACAAGCGCATAGCAAAGCAAGGCCCGCCAATAGCGGAGTTAAGATTTTTGATTTCATAATAATAAAATTTAATTTGTTTGTTTTTGGTACTTATTGATACCAGAAGAGGGCATAAGGTGACCCTTGAGGAAGAAATTGCGAGTAGTAGAGTGAGAGACATCAACAGAAATAATGATGTATTATTATGTGTAATGCAACATATTTTTCATGTTTGCTGTGCTGCAATGGAGGCATCATTCATATTATATCAGCCAAAGTTGGTACAAATGGTTGGGCCAATATTTGTACCTTATATATTGAAGCCGGAAAACTTTTTTACTAAAAAAATCAGTGTAAACTTTTGACTAATAAGTTATTAATGATTAATGTAAAATGAACACTATATTTAGATAATTTTAGCGGTTTATAGCACAATAAAAACTTATTTAGAACAATTATAAATTAGATATTGGTGTCATTTATTTGTCACTGATACTGTAATAAATTTTACTTTTGTGACTGAAAATTTCGGGTTATACATACATTTCTCTGTGAATATCAATCATTAACAATAAAATTATTTAGTATAAATACGCTTTATGAGGAGTTTCTCATTGATTTTTAAACAATTCTCACGGTCGGTTTTACTGATTGCCTGTTTTGCCTTTTTGGGCTTTTCGGCTCACGCGCAGGGGGATGCCGCTAAGGGCGAGGCCCTGTTTAAGGCCAAGTGTACATCGTGCCATAAGATAGATCAGATACTAACTGGTCCGGCCCTTGGCCCTCAGCTTACTGAGGAAACAGATGATAAATACCTTATCAAGTGGATCCAAAATAACCAGGCTTTAATCGCGGCTAAAAACGCTAAGGCTGTTGCTATCTTCAATAAGTTTGAGCAGAAGAGCATGACTGTTTTTCCTGAACTTACTGATGCTGATGTAACAAACATTCTTACCTATGTTCGTGCCGATTGGAAAACTGAGCAGGATCAAAAGGCAAAAGGTGGCGCTACTCCAAATGGTCAGCCTGCTGCTGCAACAGGTCCAAGCAATACGGTTATCCTGGCCTTGTTTGGTGTTATAGTACTTGCCTTTATTATTATATTGGTATTAAACAGGGTTATTGCAACACTTGAACGCCTGTTGTTAAAAAACCAGGGAGCACTAATTACCGAAGAAGAAGTTGAAGGCCCGGTTGTTGATCGTTTAGCTGGCCTTAAAAAGCTTGCAAAAAATAAAAAGCTGGTTTTCTTTGTACTGTTATGTGGTACATTGGCTTTAGGCAGCTGGACATGGGTTACCATGTGGAATACTAACGTTCACCAGGGTTACCAACCGGTACAGCCAATTAAATTCCCTCATGATTTGCATGCCGGCGCAATGAAAATTGATTGCCAGTATTGCCACTCAGGAGCGTACAAGTCAAAAAATGCGTCTATCCCATCATTAAATGTGTGTATGAACTGCCATAAGGTTGTTAAAACCGAGTCGCCTGAGATTCACAAGATTTATGATGCATTGGGATATGATCCTCAAACTCAGAAATACGACAGCACAAAAATGAAACCTATGCAATGGGTTAGGATTCATAACCTGCCTGACTTTGCATATTTTAATCACTCACAACACGTAAAAGTAGCCGGCTTAAAATGCCAGACCTGCCATGGTCCTATCCAGGAAATGAAAGAGGTTTATCAATATTCGCCGCTTACCATGAAATGGTGTATACAGTGCCACAAACGTACAAATGTTGACTTTAAAGGAAACGCTTACTATACAAACCTGCAGCAAGTACACGATTTGTTGAAAGACGGCAAACCGGTTACCGCAGCACTAATGGGTGGTATTGAGTGCGGCAAGTGCCATTATTAATATTATTAAAACGTAGCATTACAGTTTATATAGCTTAAATGGATAGCAATAAAAAATACTGGAAAGGTTTAGAAGAGCTGAACAAAACCCCGGAATTTGTTGAAAAAAATAAACACGAATTTGCGGAGCCTATTCCTATCGAAGATGTTTTAACCGGTGGTGGTTTAGAAGGCAGAACCCCACGCCGCGACTTTTTGAAAGCACTGGGCTTTGGCGTTGGTGCTGTAACATTGGCTGCTTGTCAAAAAGTGCCGGTGCATAAGTCTATACCTTATTTAATAAAGCCTGAGGAAATTACCCCGGGTGTAGCTAACTATTACGTTTCGACTTACGATGGACAAGCTATCTTAGTTAAAACCCGTGAAGGCCGTCCTATTAAAATTGAAGGTCACCCAAGTGATCTTTTAGCAAAAGGTGGCGCAAGCGCACAGGCACAGGCATCAGTGCTTGATCTGTACGATGTAACCCGTTTAAAAAACCCTGTAAAAAATGGCGGCGATGCCGGATGGGCAGAGGTTGACGATTTTGTTGTAAGAGAACTGTTAGCTATTAAAGCTGCAGGTAAAAAGATCCGCATTATATCATCAACAATCAGCAGCCCTTCAACCTTGGGTGTTATAGCTGATTTTATTAAGCAATTCCCTGCTACTAAACATATCAATTACGATGCTGTATCATATACAGGCATCATACAGGCAAATCAAAATAGTTTTGGTAAAGCAGTATTGCCGCACTACAACTTTGATAAAGCCGATATAATTGTAAGTTTCGCTGCTGATTTCCTGGGCACCTGGATCTCTCCAGAAGAGTTTACCAGGCAATATGTTTCAAACAGGAACAGTAAATCTCTCGAAAGCAAAAAAATGTCACGTCATATCCAGTTCGAAACTGGTATGAGCCTTACCGGTTCAAACGCCGATGTAAGGATCCCGATCAAACCATCGGAAGAAGGCCCTGCGCTGATCGCTTTATATAACGCCATCTCTGGTAATTCATTAGCAGGATCAAAAGGCTTGAATAATAAAGTTGCGGATAACGCAATCGCTATCGCTGCAAAAGAATTATTAGCTGCTAAAGGAAAAGCTTTAGTGGTTGCAGGTTCGAACGATGTGGCTACACAAGTATTGGTTAATGCCATCAACTCCCTGTTAGGCAGCTTTGGTACAACCATCGATCTGGATAACCCTTCATTGCAATATGCAGGTAACGATGCTGAGTTTGTTGAGTTTGTGAACGATATGAAACGCGGCGATGTTGATGCAGTATTCTTCCTGAATGCTAACCCGGTTTATGATTATTATAATAAGGATGTTGTTGACGGATTGAAAAAAGTACGCTTAAAAGTATCTTTTGCTTCAAGCACTGACGAAACTGCAGCACTTTGTAATATAGTAGCGCCAAATCATCACTATCTTGAATCATGGGGCGATGACAATGCAATATCAGGATACTACACTGTAATGCAGCCAACAATTAACCCTGTATATGATACCCGCCAGGCCGAGCAAAGCCTGATGAAATGGAGCGACAACCCAGCTAAGGATTACTATACTTATGTAAGGAACAACTGGGATAAAAACTTGTTAGCTAAGGGCGGTTTATCAGGCCAGAGCGGATGGGAAACACTGTTGCAAACCGGCTCAATTAAAGAAACCGTAAAAACAGCAGGTACTTATACATTCGGTCGTGACTTAAACGCAGTTGCCCAAACTATATTAGATCACAGCACAGCGCTTACTGCCGACAATAAAACAGAAATTCAGCTTTATCAAAGCGTAGCATTGCGCGATGGTAAACGTGCCAATAACCCGTGGTTACAGGAGCTACCTGACCCGGTATCGAAAGTTACCTGGGATAACTTTGCTGCCATGTCTCCTTCTGATATGAAGAAGAAAGGCTTACAGGATGGTGATGTTGTGAAGATAGAAGCTAATGGTTATTCAATAACCTTACCTGTATTGGTACAACCAGGCCAGGCACAGGGTACTATATCAATTGCCGTTGGTTATGGCCGTACAGTTGTAGGTCCGGTAGGTATTAACGTTGGTAAAAACGCATTTCCGTTTTACAGCCTGCGCAATGGAACATTCCAGACAAGCGCTTCTGCAACATTAACCGCTACAGGCGAAAATTCACCGCTTGCACAGACACAAACACACCACTCTATCGAGGGGCGTAACAGTATCATAAAGGAAGCAACCTTTACAGAATATAAAAAGAACCCTGCTGTGGGTACAGGCAAAGGAGAAGGCCATAAGGAATATCCTAACTTATTCTGGCAGAAATATGAGCGCCCTACTTACGATTGGGTAATGGCTATTGACCTTAACGCTTGTACTGGTTGTGGTGCCTGCGTGGTAGCATGTAGCGCTGAAAACAACGTTCCGGTTGTAGGAAAAGATGAAGTAAGGCGCCGCCGCGAAATGCACTGGATCCGTATTGACCGTTACTATAGCTTTAACGATAACGGCCAGGGTGGTACTACTAAAGAAACTGATATAGCTAAGCTTGAGGACTTAGATCACGTAAAAGTGGTTTACCAGCCAATGCTTTGCCAGCACTGCGAGCACGCACCATGCGAAACTGTTTGCCCTGTATTGGCAACAGTTCACTCATCCGAAGGGTTGAACCACATGGCTTATAACCGTTGCGTTGGTACACGTTACTGTGCAAATAACTGCCCTTACAAAGTGCGCCGCTTTAACTGGTTTAACTACTGGAACGACTCGCGTTTTGATAATTACCTGAATAACGAGCATACACAATTAGTACTTAACCCTGATGTTACCACACGTTTCCGTGGTGTTATGGAAAAATGCTCAATGTGTATCCAACGTATCCAGGCTGGTAAATTAAAAGCTAAAATAGAAAAACGCCCGCTTAAAGACGGAGAAATAAAGATGGCTTGCCAGCAAACATGCTCGGCTAATGCTATTGTGTTTGGTAATGCCAGCGATCCTGAATCAGAAGTTTCAAAAGCTTTAAAAAGCGAAAGAACTTACTACGTTCTGGAAGAGTTAGGTGTACAACCTGGTGTTGGTTACCAAACAAAAATTAGAAATATATCTGAATTAGAGGCTTAAATTATTACAAGAGAGATTTATAAATATGGCATCTCATAGTGAATCGATAATAAGGGAACCGTTAATTACGGGAAAAGACATCACCTACGCCAAGATTACCAATGATGTACTGCGCCCGGTAGAAAATATGCCCGGAAGAGCCTGGTGGATAGGTTTTTCGGTGGCTTCATTAGGCGCCTGTTTATGGGTTTTCGCCGTGAGCTACACCTTTTGGTATGGTATAGGATCGTGGGGATTAAATAAAACAGTAGGCTGGGCCTGGGACATCACCGGTTTCGTGTGGTGGGTAGGTATTGGTCACGCCGGAACGCTTATTTCGGCAATCTTGTTGCTGTTCCGTCAAAACTGGCGTAACTCCATCAATAGGTCAGCCGAAGCGATGACGATCTTTGCGGTAATTTGCGCGGCTACTTATGTAGTATCGCACATGGGCCGCCCATGGTTAGCATATTGGCCTTTACCACTTCCAAACCAGTTTGGTTCTATATGGGTTAACTTTAACTCACCACTGGTATGGGACGTATTCGCGATATCAACTTACTTCTCGGTTTCATTAGTGTTCTGGTACACAGGTTTATTGCCTGACTTAGCTACCATCCGTGACCGTGCTACAGGCCTCCGCAGAAAAATATACTCTGTATTATCTTTTGGCTGGACAGGCTCTGTAAAAACATGGCAGCGTTTTGAAACTGTTTGTTTGATTTTGGCAGGTATTTCAACACCACTGGTACTTTCGGTACACACCATTGTATCAATGGACTTTGCTACCTCCCTTGAACCGGGATGGCATACTACTATATTCCCGCCTTATTTCGTTGCCGGAGCTATTTTCTCAGGATTTGCTATGGTGCAAACGCTGTTATTGGTAACCCGTAAGGTATTAGGTTTAGAGAATTACATTACCATGTTCCACATAGAGGCTATGAACAAGATCATCCTTTTAACAGGATCGATTGTAGGCGTGGCTTATTTAACTGAGTTTTTTATCGCTTACTATTCAGGCGGCGAATACGAACAGTATACATTCCTTAACAGGTTTATTGGGCCATACTGGTGGGCAGGTTGTATGATGTATGGTTGTAACGTGTTGATGACCCAGTTAATGTGGTTCAAAAAGATCCGTACCAACATTCCTATCTCATGGGTACTGTCTATTGTAGTAAACATTGGTATGTGGTTCGAGCGTTTTGTAATTATCGTAGTATCGTTACACCGTGACTTCGTTCCATCAAGCTGGGCAATGTTTTATCCAACCTGGGTTGACGTAAGCGTGTTTATCGGATCGATAGGGTTGTTCTTTACTATGTTCCTTTTATTTATCCGTGTATTGCCTTCAATTGCAATGGCCGAAGTGAAACTGATATTAAAGAGCTCGAGCGAGCAGGCTAAGAAGAAGTTACTTGAGCATGGAAATTTAGATAAGGAGCAGGTAGAGTTTTATAAAGAATCATTAACCTCGTTTGACAGCGTAGATATTACTGATTATCAAAAATTATAAAAATGAGCAGTACAAAATATATTTTAGGCCTTTTTGCTGATCCTGATGAAATGATGCACGGGATTGATACACTACAAAAAAATAGTGTTCCTATTTATGATGTTTATACCCCGATGCCTATACACGGTATTGAAAGAAAACTTGGTTTAAAGGATTCGCGCTTAGGTTATGCAGCATTTATGTTTGGCTGCCTGGGTGGTACAACTATATTCAGTATGGCTTATTATATGCTTGTACATGACTGGCCTATGAATATTGGCGGTAAACCGGCTTTTGCCATACCCGATTTTATTCCAATCACTTTTGAATGGACTGTATTATTTACAGCTTTTGGTATGACACTTACCTTCTTCTATGCAACCCACCTGTTCCCGGGTCGTACACCGAGGGTAATGGATTTCAGGGCCACTGACGACAGGTTTGTTATCGCCATTGATGCAAAAGGGAATATACCACACGACGAGATCACTAATTTATTAAAAGAAGCAGGAGCAGTTGAAGTAAAGCATAACGACAGAAAATATGTTAGCTATGAATAAAATTAAAATATTGGGCATAACGGTTATTACCATCGTTGCAACGGTTATAGTTACATCGTGCAAGGATAAGAGGAGTACCGGATGGGAATACGCTCCCAATATGTATGAGCACATTGCATACGACCCCGACCAGAAGAACGATAACTTTAAGGATGGTAAAACTGCACAGGTTCCGCCTGCAGGTACTACTCCGCTTGGTTTCGTAAGATTTGATTATCCAAATACTAAAGACGGGTACGAAAAGGCAGGTGTCGAAGTAAAAAGCACTTTGCCGCAAACACAGGCAAACTACGCCGATGGCAAAATATTGTTTGAGCATTTTTGCTCTCCATGCCATGGGAAAGAAGGCCAGGGAGATGGCCTGGTGGTTGCGCACGGTTTCCCTGCACCTCCATCGTATTCAAAAGGGCAGTCATCACGAGGTGGCGCCATGAAAGATCTGACAGACGGTAAAATTTATCATACTATTACTTACGGTGTAAACGCAATGGGGTCATACGCTTCACAGCTTGAGCCTAAAGAACGCTGGAAAGTAATTATGTATGTTCACCATTTACAAACTTTATAAGCTTATTATTAATGAACAATTCTCATAGTTTCGACGGGCAATTTGAATTTAAAGGCAAAGCTAAAACCTGGAGCCTGATTATGATAGCAATTGGTGTTATCGGGTTACTTTTTGGTTTCCTTACCGGCGCGGGTGAACGTACATTTGCAAACTTATTGCTTAATGGATATTACATCTCATGCGTTTGCATTTGCGGTATTTTCTTTTGTGCAGTACAATATGTAGCACAGGCCGGTTGGTCGGCTTCAGTGCTGCGCGTTCCGCAGGCATTTGCAAAAACACTGCCATACGCAGGTATTATATTACTTGTTATTATTTGTGCAGGTTTATTTATTACACATACAGGCCCTAACGAAGAAGGTACAAGTACTACTTTACCTTATCTGTATAAGCTTTGGGCGCTTAAAGGTGTAACCACACCTGGCAATGAAAATTACGATGCCGTAATTACTGCTAAATCAGGTTATTTAAATGTTCCGTTCTTTTTAATCCGTTTGGTGATTTACTTGGGTTGCTATAGCCTTTTAGGCCGCTTGCTGGTAAAATACTCAAACAATGAAGATGAGCTGGGCGGTATGCTTAACTATAATAAGAGCTTTAAAGTATCAGTTATATTTTTAGTAATATTTGGGTTTACAGTTCCTTTGTTTGCGTTTGATACCATCATGTCATTAGAGGCACACTGGTTCTCAACAATGTTTGGCTGGTATAACTTTGCTGCCCTTTGGGTTGGCGGTTTATCAGTGATAACTTTAACACTTATTTTCCTGAGAAAGAATGGATATATGCAATGGGTAACAGAAGATCACTTGCATAATTTAGGTCAGCTTATATTTGGGTTCTCTGTTTTCTGGACTTACTTATGGTTTGCACAATTCCTGCTAACCTGGTATGCAAACATACCTGAGGAAGCTGCTTATTTCTACAGAAGATGGGAGCCGCAATTTAAACCATGGTTTTGGTTAAACATTATCATCAACTTCCTTACACCACTGTTGGTATTAATGGCGCGCGATTCAAAACGTAAAGTAAGCGTATTACAAGTTGCCTGTATTATATTAATATGCGGACACTGGCTTGATTACTGGCAAATGATTATGCCTGGTACTGTTGGCCCGCAATCAAGCTGGGCTACAGAAATAGGTCCTATCGAAATTTCAATTTTTGTAGGTTTTGCAGGCTTATTTATATTCATGATGTTAACGGCATTGAGTAAATTTAAATCACTTGTTCCTAAAAAACATCCGTTGCTTGAAGAGAGCCTTCATCATCACATATAATAATTGTTAAATTTGCACAAAATACAAGAATACCAAACAAACATTCAAATGGGATTCAAACAACTAATAAATTCTAAAAAAACACTATCGCTTTTTGCAGCGTTCGTGCTGTTCGGCACAAACCAGTTAATGGCGCAAACAGCAGCCGATGCAGCTCCTGTTGATAAAGGCGCTATGTGGACTGGAGTTTTATATTATACTTTAATTTTTCTGGTTGGTGCTTTTTGCATAGCCATATTCGGTAAAATATTAAAGGTTTATGATCTTACCCAAAAAATGCAGGGTAAAAAAGGTCTTAACTGGAACGGTATTATGGGCATTATCTGCGGTTTATTCCTGATTGCAGGTATGTACGGAGCTTACTGGTCATTAACTGTGCAGGGAAGCATGAAATTACCTGAAGCAGCATCGGCACATGGCGGAGCAATTGACGATATGTTTACGGTTACTACCATTTTAACATTGATAGTATTTGTTATAACACAATGTTTGTTGTTTGGGTTTTTATTCTTTTACCGCGGGTCTGATAAACGTAAGGCACATTTCTTACCACATAACAATACTATCGAGAAAGTTTGGACAATTATACCAGCCATTGTTTTAACTGTACTGGTTGTATTCGGATTTTTTACCTGGCAAAAGGTAATGAACACTACTGAAACTAAGGGCGACATCAATATTGATGTTACCGGCCACCAGTTTGCGTGGGAGTTACGTTACCCTGGCCCTGATGGTAAACTTGGTTCATTGAATTTCAGGTTAACCACTCCTTTAAATAAGTTAGGTGTTGATTTTAAAGACCGTAACAGCTTTGATGATTTGTCAGCCGATACACTGGTATTGCCTGTTAATAAATCCATCAGGATAAATATTCATGCACAGGATGTAATCCATAGTCTTTACATGCCGCATTTCCGTGTGCAATTGAACGCTGTACCGGGCTTGCCTACCTTCTTTAAATTTACGCCAACTATACTTACCACAGAAATGCGTAGAAAAACGGATAATCCGAATTTCGAATACCTGCTTTATTGCAACAAAGTATGCGGTGGGGCTCACTATAACATGAAGAAAATAGTACGCGTTGTTACACAAGCTGAATACCAGGAATGGTTGGCAAAGCAAAAACCATATTTAACAGATCAGTTAAAGAAAGAGTTACATTTTGCTGATAACAAATCTTCAAACCCTGCACAAGCAGCATCAAACAGGTTAGCGTTAAACAATTAATATAAGAGTAGCGATTATGTCAACATTAGCAGTTCACGATCACGGAGTTGTACATCACGAGGAAGGTCACGAACACCACCATAAAGCAACATTTCTGAATACTTATGTATTTAGCCAGGACCATAAATATATAGCTAAGCAATTCCTGGTTACAGGTATAATTATGGCATTCATTGCAATGACCTTGTCTATATTATTTAGGATCCAGTTAGCTTATCCGGATAAATCATTTCCATTATTAGAAACTTTATTAGGCCGTTTCGCACCAGGCGGGCGTTTAAGCCCTGACTTTTACTTGTCGCTGGTTACCATACATGGTACTATCATGGTATTCTTTGTATTAACAGCAGGCCTAAGCGGAACCTTTGCTAACTTACTAATACCTCTACAGATAGGTGCGCGCGATATGGCATCACCATTTGTAAATATGCTATCGTACTGGTTCTTCCTGCTTGCGAGCATTATCATGTTATCATCTTTCTTTGTACAAAAAGGCCCTGCAAGCGGTGGTTGGACAATATATCCTCCTCTATCAGCATTGCCTAAAGCTATGCCAGGTTCAGACGAAGGGATGACTTTGTGGCTGATAAGTATGGTATGCTTTGTTGCATCATCATTAATGGGTGGTATTAATTACGTAAGTACCGTTCTTAATATGCGTACAAAAGGGATGGACCTTTGGAAAATGCCTTTAACAGTTTGGGCTTTATTCCTTACTGCAGTATTAGGTGTGTTATCATTCCCGGTATTAGTTGCAGGTGTTGTATTATTGATATTCGACCGTAGTTTTGGGATCAGCTTTTATCTTTCCGATATCGTATTGAATGGTGTAGTTCAGCCTTACGAAGGCGGTAGCCCGATATTGTTCCAGCATTTATTCTGGTTCCTGGGTCACCCTGAGGTATACATCGTTATTATGCCTGCGATGGGTCTTTCATCCGAAATTTTAGCAGTAAACTCGCGTAAACCGATATTTGGTTACCATGCAATGGTTTACTCATTAATAGGTATTTCCGTATTATCATTTATAGTTTGGGGTCACCACATGTTTGTAACCGGGATGAATCCATTCCTGGG
>JABDFZ010000030.1 GCA_013286325.1 Bacteroidota bacterium
ATTGCTGACATTTCTGACAAATACGCCAGTCACAACCTGCATTTAACTACCCGTCAGGATATCCAGATCCATTATGTAAGTCTCGACCGTACGCCGCAGTTATGGGCTGAGCTTGAGCAGGATGATATTACCCTGCGCGAGGCATGCGGAAACACGGTAAGAAACGTTACCGCCTCTCCTACTGCCGGGATCGATCCATTGGAACCTTTTGATGTATCTCCTTATGCACAGGCTACGTTCGAATATTTTTTGCGTAATCCGGTTTGCCAGGAAATGGGCCGTAAATTCAAGATCTCTTTTTCATCAAGCGATGCCGACACTGCTTTTTCCTATATCCATGATATAGGCGTTATCCCTAAAATAAATAATGAAGGAGAGCGCGGTTTTAAAGTGCTGCTTGGCGGTGGTTTGGGCGCACAACCTTTACTGGCAAGTATAGTTGAAGACTTTTTACCTGAAGATCAGTTAATCCCTTATATCGAAGCTATTATCCGCGTATTCGATCGCCATGGCGAACGCAATAACCGTAACAAGGCACGCTTAAAATACCTCATCCAAAAAATTGGTTTGGAGGAAGTATTATCGTTAGCAAAAGCCGAAAGAAAGGCCCTTAAAGTAAAAACATACCCAATAAACAGGGATAGCGTTCCGCAACCTGTAATTCCTGCCGAAAAAACATTCCAGGATGTAGTAATAACTAACCCGTTCCGGTATGAGCAATGGTTGGCAACCAATGTATTTGAGCAAAAGCAAGAGGGCTTTTATGGAGTGTATGTAAAGGTGCCTGTTGGCGATATCCCTTCAGATACTGCCCGTAAACTGGTAGCCATACTTGAGCCTTTGGTAGCTGACGAGATTCGCGTAACTCAAAACCAGGGTTTACTATTAAAGTTTGTACGCAAAGAAGCATTACCGGCATTATACACCGGGTTAACCGGGCTTGATTTATCAGCCCCTGGTTTTGACAGCCTTGCTGATGTAACTACCTGCCCCGGTACTGATACCTGTAACCTGGGCATCTCGAACAGTATGACACTTTCGCGCGTACTGGAAGACGTTATTTATAATGAATACGAAGACCTGATATACAATAAAGAAATAAAAATAAAGATCAGTGGTTGTATGAATTCCTGCGGACAGCACGGGTTGGCCCATATTGGCTTCCATGGCAGTTCGTTAAAAGCTGGTGCAAAAGTATTGCCATCAGTACAGGTGCTTTTGGGTGGGGGTACTGTAGGCGACGGTGTCGGCCGCGCTGCCGAAAAAGTGATAAAAGTGCCTGCTAAACGCGCAACCAATGTTTTAAGAGCCGTACTTAACGATTATCAGGGCAAAGCTGCACAGGATGAAACCTTTCATGCCTATTATGACAGGAATGGCAAAGATTATTTTTACCAGTTACTAAAACCTCTTGCCGATTTAACTTCCCTAACAGATGATGAATTTGTTGACTGGGGGCATCAGGAAACTTTTGCAACAGCAATAGGTGTTGGTGAGTGCGCCGGGGTTGTTATCGACCTTGTTGCAACGCTGCTTTTTGAAGCTGAAGAAAAATTAGGCTGGGCAAATGAAGCTTATGCCGATGGCAGGTGGGCCGATGCCATCTACCATTCCTATAACACTTTTTTAAGCTCGGCAAAGGCATTATTGCTCGATAAAAGCATCAATACAAGCACACAAACCGGAGTAATTAAAGAATTTGATAACAACTATATAAGCACAGGTGAGATTGCTATTGATGGCAGTTTTAGTGCCCTGGTTTTACAGATAAATAAAAACGAACCATCGCAAGGCTTTGCCACGTCTTACCTGCAGCAGGCCAATGAATTTTTAAATATAGTGAAAGTAAAAAGAGAGGAACTGGTACAACAATGATAACAACATCAACAGAAAAAATTAATAAAGAACCACGCATTACGCTTGTTGGCGCAGGCCCGGGTGATGCCGATCTGATAACCCTTAAAGGTATTAAAGCCCTGCAAACAGCTGATGTTGTTTTATATGACGCACTTATAAACGAGGAGCTACTCAGTTTTGCACCTGCCCATGCTACAAAAGTATATGTAGGCAAACGCTCCGGCGATCATTCATATTCACAGGAAGCAGTTAACAAGCTAATGATTGATTATGCTATTAATTATGGGCATGTTGTGCGTCTTAAAGGCGGTGATCCATTTGTATTTGGGCGCGGGTACGAAGAGCTGGATTTTGCGGCATCATACAGTATTCCGGCACAGATAGTTCCCGGCATTTCCAGCTCTATTGGTGTACCGGGTTTACAGCACATCCCGGTTACGCATCGTGGCTTAAGCGAAAGTTTTTGGGTAGTTACCGGCACTACAACTAACGGAAAGGTTTCTAATGATGTATACGAAGCAGCACGAACTAATGCCACAGTAGTGGTGTTAATGGGCATACATAAACTGGAAGAAATTACCGCCATCTTTAAAAAAGAAGGCAAAAACAGGCTGCCTGTTGCAGTAATTCAAAGCGGGACTACTAAAGACGAAAAAGTAGCTATTGGTATTGTTGATACAATTGTTGAACTTGTAGAAGAAAAGAAAATATCGTCGCCTGCGCTTATAGTTTTTGGCGAAGTGGTATCTTTACATCCCCAGTTTCAACCTATTAAAGAGTTTTATGACCTTATTGCCGAACAATAGCAAATTACCTGAGGTTCAGTCTAAAAATACACAGGGCAACCCTTTGTTCCCGGTATTTTTAAAGCTGAACGATTTGCACACGGTATTGGTTGGTGCAGGCAATGTTGGTTTGGAAAAACTGACAGCCATTTTGCACAACAGTCCGGATGCGAGGGTGACTGTTATTGCCCTGGAAATTCTGCCCGAAGTGCACCTTTTAGCAGCAGAGTACACTGGCTTAAAGATCAATCAAAAATCATTTTCAGATACTGACCTGAACGATGCTGATGTAGTAATAGCTGCAACAAACAACAGCGAACTCAATAACTTCATCAGGCAATCGGCACACGACAGAAAATTGCTTATTAACGTGGCTGACAAGCCCGAACTTTGCGATTTTTATCTCGGCTCAATTGTGCAAAAAGGAGATTTGAAAATTGCCATATCAACAAACGGAAAATCGCCAACAATTGCCAAACGCCTTAAAGAGGTTTTGAATGAAAGCCTTCCTGATGAACTTGATACTACCCTACAGCAAATGAGTGATTTGCGCAATTCGCTTAGCGGCGATTTTGCCTATAAAGTACGCAAGTTAAATGAAGTAACTTCGGTATTAGTTGAGCCAAAAGTAGTTGATAAAAAGAACATTATCTGGTTAATATGGGGTGCTATAATCCTGTCAATATTAATTGCGGTTACGGCCCTTTGGTATAATGAGCCTGGTTTTAAAGCTTACGCAGAAACCATAAGACCCGAGTTTTATTATTTCCTGGGAGCAGGCTTTGTATTTGCCCTGATCGACGGTGCCATAGGCATGTCGTACGGAGTTACATCAACCTCGTTTTCATTATCAATGGGCGTCCCTCCTGCCTCAGCGAGTATGGGTGTGCATTTATCCGAGATCATGAGCAACGGTATTGCCGGATGGATGCATTACCGCATGGGCAACATAAACTGGAAGCTGTTTAAAATGCTGCTCATCCCCGGGATAATTGGTGCGGTAACCGGCGCTTATTTGCTTTCATCGTTAGAACATTACAGCCAGTACACCAAGCCATTTGTATCATTATATACATTAATACTTGGTGTTGTTATCCTTTCAAAAGCATTTAAAAGCAGGGTTAAAAAATCGCACGAAAAAATAAAAAAGATCCCGTTGCTTGGTTTAGGCGGCGGCTTTATTGATGCTGTTGGTGGCGGCGGCTGGGGCTCTATCGTATTATCTACTCTAATTGCTGGCGGCAGGCATCCGCGCTTTTCACTGGGTACAGTAAAGCTTTCAAGGTTTTTTATTGCGCTGATGAGTTCTATAACTTTTATCACCATGCTTAAAAGCGACCATTGGGGAGCTGTAGCGGGTTTGGTTATAGGCAGTGCCATAGCATCGCCTATTGCAGCAAAGATCTCCAACAAGATCTCGGCAAAAGCAATTATGGTAGCGGTTGGAGTAATAGTAATATTGATAAGTATAAAAAGCATTATAGCCTTTTTAACAAAGGTTTTATAACATGAATGATTTAGCAGAACATATAAAGCAGGAAACCGCAGGATTAAACCCGATTGAGGCTTTAACACTTTTGTCGGATACTTTTAATGGTGAAATTGTTTTCTCCACCAGTTTTGGATGGGAAGACCAGGTAATTACTCACATGATATTCACCAATAACCTGCCAATAAAGGTATTTACGCTTGAAACCGGACGGCTGTTCCCCGAAACTTATTATGTTTGGAACCGCACAATGGAGATTTACGGAAAGCCAATACATGCTTACTATCCGCAAACCGAACTGGTTGAGCAAATGGTAAGTACAAAAGGGCCAAGCAGCTTTTACGAATCGGTTGAAAATCGTAAGGAATGCTGCGGTATCCGAAAAATTGAGCCATTAAAACGTGCATTGGCTGGTAATAAATGCTGGATAACCGGCATCCGGGCTGAGCAATCGGCAAACCGCCAGTTTATGGAGAATGTAGAGTGGGATGACGGAAATAATTTAGTTAAATTTCACCCTATTTATAGCTGGACATTAGACGAAGTAAAAGAATATATAAAAAAATACAACATGCCTTATAACACCCTGCACGACAGGGGTTTTCCAAGCATAGGCTGTGCTCCTTGTACAAGAGCAGTGCAACCCGGAGAAGATTTCCGCGCCGGCAGATGGTGGTGGGAAGACCAAAGCAAAAAAGAGTGCGGACTACATGGGGTAAGTAGTTAGTGAATTGTTGATTTAGTGAATTAGTGATTGTTGTCGCTCTGCTGAATCAGCCTTAAAAAAGATAATAAAATATAACATAATACTGAATTGGATGGATTGCTAATTTGAACTTTCTTCAAATCACTAATTCGCTAATTCACTAAATCAATAATTAATGAAATTGGACTATTTAGATGAGTTAGAGGCAGAAGCTATTTACATTCTGCGTGAGGTTGCCGGACAGTTTGAAAAACCTGCACTGCTTTTTTCGGGCGGTAAAGATTCGATCACATTGGTACGTTTGGCAGAGAAAGCTTTCCGTCCTGGTAAGTTCCCGTTCCCGCTGGTACATATCGATACCGGGCATAACTTTACCGAAACCATTGAGTACCGTGATAAAATGATTAAACGTATCGGTGAAAAATTGATCATTGGTCATGTTCAGGATTCGATAGATGAAGGCAAAGTAGTGGAGCAAAAAGGCAAAAACGCCAGCCGTAACGCTTTACAAACCATTACTCTGCTGGATACAATTGCCAAATACGGCTTTGACGCCTGCATAGGCGGTGCACGACGTGACGAAGAAAAAGCAAGGGCTAAGGAACGTATCTTTTCGGTAAGGGATGAGTTTGGTCAGTGGGATCCTAAACGCCAGCGTCCAGAACTTTGGAATATTTTTAACGGTAAAATTCACAAAGGCGAAAACGTTAGGGTATTCCCTATTAGTAACTGGACTGAGCTTGACGTTTGGAACTATATCCGCAGAGAAAAGATCGAATTGCCATCTATTTACTTTGCGCATGAGCGCGAGGTAATAACCCGTAATGGTCAGCTAATGGCCGCGTCTCCGTTTTTAAACATGGACGATGAAGATATTGTTGAAAAACGCAATGTGCGCTTCCGCACCGTTGGCGATATGACATGTACTGCGGCTGTTGAATCGTACGCTTGCCAGATTGATGATATTATTGATGAAATAAGTGAATCGAAAATAAGCGAACGCGGCGCCCGTATGGACGACAAGGTAAGCGAAGCCGCAATGGAAGACCGCAAAAAAGGTGGATATTTTTAAAAAACTTTGTCATTGCGAGGAACGAAGCAATCTCGTTGCCAAAGTATGCGAAGAGATTGCTTTGTCGTCCCTCCTCGCAATGACAAATGATGTTTAATTCCGAAATAATAACAATGGATATATTAAAATTTTTAACAGCAGGTAGTGTTGACGATGGTAAAAGTACCCTGATAGGCAGGTTATTGTACGACAGTGAGTCTATTTTAGCTGATCAGTTAGAGGCTCTGCACCGCTCAAACCGTAAAAACGATGACGGCAGTATTGACCTCGCTATATTAACCGATGGACTTAAAGCTGAACGCGAGCAGGGCATTACCATCGACGTTGCTTATAAATACTTCCAAACCGATAAGCGCAAATTTATAATTGCCGATACCCCAGGGCATATTCAATATACCCGCAACATGGTTACAGGTGCATCAAATGCAAACCTGGCTATTATATTGATCGATGCCCGTAAAGGTGTTATTGAGCAAACTATCCGTCACTCCTACCTGGTTTCTTTATTAGGCATCCAGCAGGTAGTGGTTTGTATCAACAAAATGGATATGGTTGAATACAGCGAAGCTACCTACGAAACCATTGTGAATGATTATAAGGCCCTTGCCTATAAAGTAGGACTTAAAAACATAAAATACATTCCAGTTAGCGCTTTAAAAGGTGATAATATTGTTTATCCTTCATCACACATGAAATGGTATGAAGGTGAAAGTTTATTGGCATTTTTAGAGAATGTTGAGCTCGCAGTTGATGATAGCAAGGCACATGCGCGCTTCCCTGTACAATGGGTAGTTCGTCCGCAAACTGAGGAACTGCACGACTACCGCGGGTACGCCGGTCGTGTTTCCAGCGGATCATTTAAAGTAAATGACAAGGTAACAGTATTGCCATCAGGCTTTCATTCAACCATTGAAAAAATTGAATTGCTTGATAAAGAACCAACCGAAGCTTTTGCCGGGATGTCGGTAACTATCCATTTAAAAGATGAGATTGATATTAGCAGAGGCGATGTTTTGGTTAATACCGAATATCAACCCGAAATTTCACAACTTATTGAAGCCGACCTTTGCTGGATGGATACCCGTGCTTTAGATACTTCGCATACATATTTTATTCAGCATAACAGCAAAACAACACGTTGCCGCATACAGGAAATACTGTATAAGGTAAACATTAACACCCTCGAAAAAGAGTTTAATGAAGATTTTAAGCTGAATGATATTGGCCGCATAATTATTAAAACTGCCGAGCCTTTAGCTTTCGATCCGTACCAAAGCAATAAGGCAAATGGCGGCGCCATAATTATTGACAGCCGTACAAACGTTACAGTCGGAGCTTTAATGTTGAGAGGGGTTGCTGAATAGTTAGTCAGAGATCAGAGACCAGAGATTAGTTAAAATCTATCACTGGTCTCTAATACTCAAACAACTAATCTCCGATCTCCAGCCTCTGATCTCTAACCCTCGATCTCTACTTCTGAAACTCCGGTTTCAATTCCTCTTTTTCAGCCTTTCTGAATTTCATCACTTTTGGAACTGATACTGATGCGATGTATGGGTTATCCAAATGCCCCCTGTAATATCCTTGGTGGTATTTTTCAGCAGCATAAAAAGCTTTAAACGAAGCTAATTCAGTCACAATAGCTTCCGGGTAATGTTTGCTTTCGTTTATCTTTTTTATAATAGATGCCAAAATAGCTTTCTCTTCAGGGGTCCGGTAAAACGCTATCGACCGATAATCTGTACCTTCATCAGGTCCCTGGCGGTTAAGCTCGGTAGGGTCGTGTGCAAAAAAGAATGCATTGGCCAAAGTAGCAAAACTGATCACTTTAGGATCGTAATAAACCTGTACACATTCGGCATGCCCTGTTGTGCGGGTACACACATCTTCATAGCTTGGGTTTCTGACAGATCCACCGGCATACCCTGATACCACCTGGTTCACCCCTTTTAATTCCGACATAGCTTCGCTCATGCTCCAAAAACAGCCTCCTCCAAAAGTAGCCACTGCCTCGCCTGGTGCAGGTTTTGGCAGCTTTGCAAAATCGTGACTGGCATTGGGTTGCCCGTTAACGCAACCGGCAATTAGTAAGATTCCGGCAACATAAAAAATAATTCGTTTCATACAATTTCTAAGTTTATTAAGTGAATATACGTTTGTTCGTGTTTGATGGATGGTCATCATTTGGTAAAGTTGAATTTGGTTTATTACGTTTTAAATTCGTTTATTCATTAGTCGCAGGCAGCTTGCAATCCTTACAACTTTTCTATAAAAAATCTAACCCACTCAACCAATTTATTTTAACGATTGTTTCACCATCGTAAGTATAGAATTCAGCCCGTTTATCTTTATCTCATAAACACTTCCAAGCATCATGCCCAGTTTACCCGGAGGGAAACCTTTGTTGTGCAACCACTCCAAATACGACACAGGGATATCGCTTATTAAAGTGCCTTTATATTTACCAAAGGGCATTTTTGTTTGTACAATCTCCAATAAAATTTTCGAATCGGGCTTAATATTTTCCACAGCATAAAGATAGTTATAAAACTCTACGGCATGCTTAAATTACATATTAACCAAAATTTGACACACAATTTTCCTTAAATAAAGTTATACGTATTTACATTTATAAACTAATTTATGAAACAACAATTTGAAGCAATACTAACAGGGTCTGACGCATCGTACGATGGTATAGTAAACCAGATCACATTTGACGGATTTGCCAGTGCCTACGAATTTGAATCAATAGATAATAGCCTGCACCTCATCATCGCCAAGGATGATGATGGCAAATGGGTACGGCTTGCAGGTACAGAACCTTATATGAGTAGTTGGGTTGATGAACTTGCCCAACAAATAATTTAAATTATTTAAAAACCTTTATGGAAAAACGCGAAATAGGAAATTCAGGAATAAATGTTTACCCCTTTGCTTTTGGTGGTAATGTTTTTGGCTGGACAATTAATGAAAAGGAATCGTTTAAAATATTAGATGGCTTTATTGATGCCGGGCTCGATTTAATTGATACTGCTGATGTTTATGCAAAATGGGTTCCGGGTAATAAAGGTGGTGAATCTGAAACTATTATAGGTAATTGGCTAAAAAAATCGGGCAAGCGCAATAAAGTAATAATTGCCACAAAAGTTGGCAAACCTATGAGCGAAGATAAAAAAGGCCTTTCACGTAAATACATTACACAAGCAATTGAAGACTCATTAAAACGGCTGCAGACAGATCATATTGATTTATATCAATCGCACGATGATGATAAGCAAACACCATTAACTGAAACCTTAGAAACTTATACCGATTTAATAAAACAAGGAAAAGTAAGAGCTATTGGTGCATCTAATTTTGATGGTATCCGTTTGAAAGAAGCTTTACAAGTAAGTAAAGACAACGGTTTGGCAAGCTATGAGTGTTTGCAGCCCGAATACAACCTTTACAATCGCCAGTACTACGAAAAAGAACTTGAGCCTGTATGCCGGGAACGAAACATTGGCGTAATATCCTATTACTCGCTGGCAAGTGGATTTTTGACTGGTAAATACCGTTCTGAAAAAGACCTTTCACAAAGCAGCCGCGGATCAGGTGTAAAGCAATTTCTTAATCCGCGGGGCTATAAAATATTAGCCGCGCTGGATAAAATAGCTGCTGAATATGATGCTACCCCTGCAAGCATTGCTCTTGCCTGGGTTATTGCCAGACCCGGTATTACTGCTCCGATAGCCAGCGCAACCAGTATTAAACAACTTGATGAGCTTACTAAAGCCACCTCTTTGAAACTAAGCAGTGATGCCATTAACCTGTTAAATAGTGCAAGCAGTTATTAATGGAACTTAAGAATTAAAAGATAACCAGCATTTGCTATTAAATTCAAGCCTGGTTATCTTTTAATTGTGTTAATGGTGCACAAAAAAGGCCGCCTTACGGCAGCCTCTTCCATTTATATATACATTAATCGACAACTTTCTTTTTTTTAGAATGAATATCTGCCCATTCTGTGGCTGGTTTGCGGACGGCTGTTTTGTGCATAGTGGTCGTTCCCTCTATTATCCCGCTCACGGTTATTATTTTGATATACTGGCTGGCTGTAACCATTTTGTCCCCTGTTATCAAAATGCCTGTCATCTCTTCTATCGTTATCACGATTAAAATGACCTGCATATCTGTCGCCACCATTAAAATGGTTATCGTTATTATGCCTCCATTCTGCTACCTCGTGGCCATTATACCTCGACCTGTAAAAGTCATTGCGCATAAACGGACGGTGTTCGTGTACTTCGTACCTGCGTACGTTTCTCCAATCGTAGTTACGGTATGCGCCTGGTAAGTATGCTGCAGAGATCCAGTTGTTACCGTCGTTATAATAATAACATTGCTGGGTAACATCGTAATAAGCATCCACATCAGGCAGGTAATAATAATCATCGTCGTTGTTATCATTATAAACCTGTTCGGTTTCCTGGTAAACTGGTGCCTGTTCCACAACTACCGGCTGAGTATACACTACCCTGCGTGGGCGTAAATCCAAACCTAAATGTATCCTTATTTGTGCATCGGCAGTATTATAAATTAAACCGCTTAATGCTATTGCTGATAATATTGCTAATCTTTTCATGGTGTTAAATTTTATACATCTATGACTATGAAAAACGGGCAAGGTTTAATTGTATATTGCTTATGTTTTACATAAAATGTATATAATAAAATATAATACCGTTTTTATTAGTTTATTACGAATTATATTCTGTTTAATAATATTGTAGCGATTGTAAACAATATAATATATTTTAAATATTATTTAAATTTTTCAAACCGGGATTCCGTGTCTTTTAGCACACACAGTGTTGATGGCTCAATACTTTCTATATTAAATAAAGCGGGCACGCAGCTGTGGAAGCTGGCATAAAATTCTTTGGTTTTCTATAAAATCTACCTTGTAACTATTTTACTACAAAACAGATATTCTAATTTACCGTTGTTTAAATTAACTTTGAGCATCAAACATAAATAACTTATGAAAAGTAAAAAATTGCTGATCTTATTGCTGCCCGTGGTAGCAGTAATAGGATTAATATTATTTAACGCTTGTAAAAGTGCCGACAACAGCAACACTGCAGATGCCGGAAATGCTGGCTTAACCATTCCTGCAGGTTTTAGTGCAACTGCAATTGCCGAAAATTTAGGTGGAACCAGGCACCTGGTAGTGACGCCGCAGGGTGATATTTATGTTCACCTTGAAGGTGCAAGGAACGGAAAAGGCATTCTTGTTTTGCACGAAGAAGGTGGCAAAGCGATAGTTAAATCAAGTTTCGCTAACTATGGTGGAACAGGCATTGCTATAAAAAATGGCTATCTGTATGCATCATCCAACAGCGACATTTATCGTTATAAGCTGAATGATAAAAACCAAGTGATTGATCCGGCAAAACCCGAAACAATTGTTAGTGGCTTAACTAACAAAAGGATGCACAATTCAAAATCAATTATTCTGGATAATGATGGCAACATTTATGTAAACATTGGGGCCTATTCCAATATTTGCAGCGATTACGATAAAGACAAAAAAGGATGCCCTGTTTTAAATGATGCGGGAGGTATATGGCAATTTAAAGCCGACAAGCTTAATCAAAAACAAAGCGACGGCATTCGTTATGCAACAGGTTTAAGAAACGTAGTTGGCCTGGACTGGAACCAGCAGGATAACCAGCTTTTTGTAATGCAGCATGGACGTGATGCCTTGCACGATCTTTACCCAAGCCTCTACACCACCAAACAATCAGCCGATTTGCCAGCCGAATGTATGTTCGCTTTGAAAAAAGGTGATAACGCCGGATGGCCGTATTTATATTACGACTGGATGCAGCATAAAAAAATTCTTGGCCCTGAATATGGAGGGGATGGCAAAAAAGAAGCCGATAGCAAATATCTTGAACCCGCTGCAGCTTATCCAGGCCACTTCGCACCGGATGGCCTGCTATTTTACACAGGCAATCAGTTTCCTGAGAAATATAAAAATGGCGCTTTCATAGCTTTCCATGGCTCATGGAACCGTGCACCCGAACCACAGGAAGGTTATTGTGTGGTGTTTCAGCCATTTAAAAACGGCAAGCCTGATGGGAAATGGGAAATCTTTGCCGATGGTTTTGCCGGTGCACAAAAAGACCCCGGTAATGCCGCACATCGCCCTTGCGGTTTAGCTCAAGGCCCGGATGGATCACTTTATGTAACCGACGATCAAAAAGGAACTATTTACAAAATCAGCTATAAAAAATAATAATGAAGCTAAAAATAGCCATTTCGGCATTCGCATTATCTTTCCTGTTCTTTAGTTTAAGCGCGCAGGTAAGGCCTGTTAAAAAGCATAGAAGCACAGGTTCTTCAATAGTACGAGGTAAAATTGTTTATACCAACATTTGTTTAAGCTGCCATATGGCAAACGGTGCAGGTGTTCCGCACCTTAATCCGCCATTAATAAACACCGATTATGTGTTGCGTAATAAAACAAACCTGATAAAAATAGTGCTGAATGGTTTTAATGAAGATGTTGAGATAAACGGACAAACCTACTCCAACACTATGACACCGCACAAAGATTTAAAAGATCGGCAAATTGCAGATGTATTAACCTACGTACGCAAAAGCTTTGGTAATAAAGCCAGTTCAGTAACTGCTGCCGAGGTAAAAAAAGTACGGGCTGCTAAATAGGCAGGATGATTACACTGATTTCTTCGGTGTAATCATCTTATTACAATCGGTGTAATCATTATAACTTCATATCACCAACTTTTTATATTTTTGCGGATGATACGGAAGATACCTTGTCTCCTATCCCATCCCTAATAAATGGATATATCAGTAGTAGTACCACTTTACGATGAAATAGAATCATTACCTGAGCTAACCTCATGGATTAGCCGCGTAATGGATGAGAACCGGTTTACATACGAAGTAATTTTGGTTGATGACGGCAGCAGCGATGGCTCGTGGGAAATGATCAGAAAGCTGAATAAGGGTAATCCTTTTTTAAAAGGCATTAAATTCAGGCGTAATTACGGTAAGTCTGCCGCTTTAAACGTTGGTTTCGAAGCTGCGCAGGGCAATGTAGTTATCACCATGGACGCCGACCTGCAAGACAGCCCCGACGAGATCCCTGAACTTTACCGCCGCATAACCGAAGAGAGATACGACCTCGTTTCGGGCTGGAAAGCAAAAAGGCACGATCCTTTAAGCAAAACCATCCCAACAAAAATATATAATGCTGCTACCCGCCGCATGTCGGGCATTCATAACCTGCACGATTTTAACTGCGGATTGAAAGCTTACCGCAAAGCCGTAGTGAAAAACATAGAGGTTTATGGCGAAATGCACCGCTACATCCCGGTTATAGCTAAATGGGCAGGCTTTGTTAAAATAGGCGAACAGATAGTTGAACACAGGCCCCGCAAATACGGTAAAACCAAATTCGGCATCAGCAGGTTTATAAACGGATTGCTCGATTTAATGTCGATATTCTTTGTTGGTAAATTCGGCAAGCGCCCAATGCACTTTTTTGGGACTATGGGGACTTTAAGCTTTTTTGCAGGAACAGTAATTACCATCTGGATGATTGTAGATAAGCTGCGAGCTATCGCCAAAGGCGAGCATTACCGGAATATTACTGAGCAACCTTTGTTTTATATAGCCCTGGTAGCTGTAATATTGGGCTCCCAATTATTTCTAACAGGCTTTGTGGCCGAACTGGTAGCCCGCAGCGCCCCCGAGCGTAATAAATACCAGGTTGAGGAAGTAATTTAATTTGATAATGTGTCAATTTGAAAATTTGAAGATGCATATCAATTTTAACGATCCCATTTTCAAATCTTCAAATTACCAAATCAGCTAATCGAATACATGTTTTTTTCCATTATCATACCATTATACAATCGCCCGCAGGAGATAAAAGAACTGCTGGAAACCCTTACCCAGCAAACCTATAAACGGTTTGAGGTTTTGGTGATTGAGGATGGTTCCGTTGATGACGCTGCAGGTATTGTAAAAAGCTTCGCTGATAAACTGGATATTAAATATTTCTCAAAACCAAATGAGGGTCAGGGATTTACCCGCAACTTTGGTTTTGAACGTGCCAAAGGTGATTATTTTGTGGTTTTTGATTCAGACTGCCTGATCCCCGAAGATTATTTACAAATAGTTAACGATTCATTGGCGGCCAATCCTTTAGATGCTTACGGTGGCCCGGATGCTTCACACCCATCCTTCACTCCTACTCAAAAAGCCATTAGCTACGCCATGACTTCGCCATTTACTACCGGCGGCATACGTGGTAATAAAAAAGGAATAGGGCAATTTCATCCGCGAAGCTTTAATATGGGTATTTCACGCAAGGTATGGGAAACGGCAGGAGGCTTTATCATAACCCGTTTGGGCGAAGATATTGAATACAGCATCCGCATCCATTCATTAGGCTTTAAAATAGGTCTCATTCCCGAAGCTAAAGTTTACCACAAGCGGCGCACTAACTTTTATAAGTTTTACAAGCAACTCCATTTTTTCGGGCGGGCACGTATCAACGTTTATAAATTCTTTCCAAAAGAGTTAAAACTGGTACATTTTTTCCCGGCAGCATTTACGTTATCGCTTATATTTACTGTTATTGCCAACATATTTAATTGGCGTATAGCCTTGTTATGCAATTTTGTATTGGCAGGTATTATTTTGTTAATATTTTTTCATGCCTGGTGGAAAAATAAATCAGTAAAAATTGCATTTTTGAGCATAATAGCTTCATTCATTCAATTAACGGCCTATGGGCTTGGGTTTATGCAGGATTTTTGGAGGCGGGTAGTATTAAAAACATCATAAACAGCTATGTATCATCCCTTTTCGGTAACACAAACCCTTAGTATTGCGTGGTTCGTTTTGAAGAAAAACTTTGCCACCATTGCTGTGTATACCTTGCTTGCCTTCGTTATTGTGGGAGGGGTTGGTTTTTTTGTTAACTGGATATTAAACGATTTAATATTAGCCTCAATAGGGCTTTTCCTTTTAACAATATGCGTTAGCTTTGTTTTCCTGGGATTTATCAAATTAGTCTTTCAACTGATCGATAAAAAATACTACGACTTTGAATTTAAAGACATCGTCCCAAAATTCCGCGTCCTTTTAAGCTACATTATCCTTTTAGTAATCATAAGTACCCTCTCGGTATTTATGACAAACATGATCAAGCGGCTTGATGAAGGTTTGTTGCAAAGCATCCTGGGTATAGCAGTTGGTGTATTTTTCGAGTTTTTCTTCCTGTTTTATTTCCCCATCTGTACCTGCTTTATTGTTGATGACCAATCGGGACCGTTCGAAGCTGTAGCACAAAGTTTTCATTTAATAAAAGGTAACTTTTTAAAATATTTCCTGTTATTCATCCTGATCGAGGCTATGGTATTTATAGGCTCAATACTAATTGTAGGCCTGGTGTTTGTGATCCCTTTTGTAAATATCCTGCTGGTGGTGGCTTATCGTAAACTGGTTTACAGCCATATGGATGTGGATGATGAAGAAGTTACCGAAACGCTATAAATTATGGGATTAAAGGCAGCATTAAGCAAACCTTTTGCCGCAATTATAAACCGCCGGTTAAACAAGCTTCGCAAAAATGCAGTTGAGCTGCAGCAAAAAACATTCGAACATTTAATTGGCTTCGCTAAGCAAACTGAATTTGGCAAGGATCATCATTTTGAGCAGATCAGCACCTATGATGATTTCAAAAAGAACGTCCCAATCCGCGACTATGAAGATCTCCGTCCTTATATTGATAGGGTAACCAAAGGCGAAGAAAATGTACTGTGGCCCGGTAAACCAGCCTATCTTTCCAAAACATCCGGAACTACATCCGGGGTAAAATATATCCCCATCTCAAAAGAGAGCATGCCTGAGCATATCAAAGCTGCCCGTAATGCACTGCTGAGCTATATTCACGAAACTGGCAAAGCCGATTTTGTTGATGGGAAAATGATCTTTCTGCAAGGCAGCCCTGTGCTCGATGTAAAAGCCGGGATCTCTACCGGGCGTTTATCGGGTATTGTTGCACACCATGTGCCTGCCTATCTGCAAAAAAACCGGATGCCCAGCTATGAAATAAATTGCATTGAAGACTGGGAGCAAAAGGTAGACGCAATAGTTACGGAAACAAAAGACCTTGATATGCGTCTTATTTCCGGTATCCCGCCATGGTGCCAGATGTATTTCGACAGGCTCTCGGCAATATCCGGCGGCAAAAAGATAAAAGACATATTCCCCAATTTTAAGCTGTTTGTGCATGGAGGCGTGAATTTTGAGCCCTATCGCGCACGTATAGAAGAAACTATAGGCTTTCCTATTGATGCTATAGAAACTTATCCTGCCTCCGAGGGCTTTATTGCTTTCCAGGATTCGCAAAAAGATAAAGGCTTATTGCTGATGGTTGACTCAGGCATATTTTATGAATTTATTCCAGCGGAAGAGTTTTTTAATGAAAACCCAACCCGCATCAGTCTTAAAGATGTTGAACTGGATAAAAACTATGCCCTTATTTTAAACACCAGTGCAGGTTTATGGGGATACAGTCTTGGCGATACAGTGAAATTCATGTCAAAAAATCCTTATAAAATTATTGTTAGCGGGCGCATTAAACATTATATCTCTGCATTTGGTGAGCACGTTATTGGCGAGGAAGTAGAGCAGGCCCTAATGAGTGTTGCAAACCAGCAAGGAGTTGATGTAATTGAGTTTACTGTTGCCCCACAGGTAAACCCTCCGCAAGGCCAATTGCCTTACCATGAGTGGTTTATTGAGTTTGGCAAACTGCCAAAAGACTTAAAAATTTTTGCATTGGAGGTAGATAAAGCCCTTCAAAAGAAAAATATTTACTATTTTGATCTGATTGAGGGTAACATTTTGCAGCCTTTAGTAATCCAAACACTTAAAAAGGATACCTTTATAAATTATATGCGGTCGCAGGGTAAGCTTGGCGGACAGAATAAAGTACCAAGGTTAGCAAATGACCGCAAGATTGCAGATGAATTGAAGGAGTATATTATTTGATCGTTGTATTGTTTGATTGCATAATTGTTTTATTGTTATGGTTTTATAATTGTTAAATAAATATGGAAAAGAGATTTTTACAGCTTAATGATTTAACATCTTACAAAAGCTCATTTTTATTTAGCAATAAGGTTTGGGATATTGTTATTAAATGGGATTATTTTGCAAAAGACACCATAGGTAAGCAATTTGTAAATGCTGCTGATTCCATTTCTGCAAATATTGCAGAAGGATTTGGAAGGTATCATAAAAAAGACAAAGTAAAATTTTATTATTATAGTTTAGGATCAGTTAAGGAATGTACTGATTGGCTTAATAAAGCCAAAGTTCGAAATTTAATATCCGAAGAGTTATTTTTAGAACTTAACGAAGTAATAGAAAGATTACCCAGAGAAGTACATCAATTAATAAAATTTACGAACAAGCGGCTGACAGTTTGATTTGTATTCCAAAATGCAATCCTGCACATGAAAAACAATATTTTGGCAGCAATTTAACAATAAAGCAATTCAACAACATTTTGAGCAGCAATAAAGCAATAAAGCAATTTAACAATAAAAACATAGCTATTCTTGGTTCAACAGGGAGTGTGGGAACGCAGTCTCTTGAGGTTATCGGGAATAATCCTGAACTTTTCAGGGCATTTCTGTTAACGGCACAAAGCAATGCCGATCTGCTGATTGCACAAGCTTTACAATTTGATCCTGAATATGTTGTTATATGCGATAAAAGCAAATATCAATATGTAAAGGATGCACTTTCGAAAACTACCGTTAAAGTATTAGTAGGTATTGAAGCTATAATTGAGACCGTAACTCATCCCGATATACATATTGTATTAACTGCCATGGTAGGTTTTGCTGGCCTCGAACCTACAATAGCAGCAATAAAAGCAGGAAAAGATATCGCGTTAGCAAATAAGGAAACCCTTGTTGTAGCCGGCGAACTGGTAACTGGCCTTGCCAAAAAGCACGGCGTAAAGATTTTACCTGTCGATTCGGAACATTCTGCAATTTTCCAGTGCCTTGCCGGAGAAGAAAACAATAAGATTGAAAAAATCATCTTAACCGCATCAGGCGGGCCGTTCAGGAGCCGATCCCTGACCTATTTGGAAAGCGTTACCCGCGAGGATGCCCTTAAACACCCAAACTGGGTAATGGGCGCTAAAATAACTATCGATTCGGCCTCGTTAATGAATAAGGGGCTTGAAGTGATAGAAGCAAAATGGCTTTTTGATTTGAATGCTAACCAGGTTGATGTAATTGTACATCCTCAATCGGTTATCCATTCAATGGTGCAGTTTGAAGATGGTTCCATAAAGGCGCAAATGGGTTTGCCGGATATGAAATTGCCTATTCAATATGCATTGACCTACCCTAACCGGGTAAAGAATGATTTTAAACGGTTCGACTTTGTAAATTATCCAAACCTTACTTTTGAAAAACCGGATACCGTTACTTTCCGTAATCTTGCTTTAGCATTCGAAGCATTAAAACAAGGAGGCAACATGCCTTGTATAATTAATGCAGCAAATGAGATAGCAGTTGCCGGGTTTTTGAATAAAAGCATTGGCTTTTTAGCAATGAGCACTGTTATTGAACAATGCATGCAACAAATTGCTTACAGGGAGAGTCCTGATTTAGAAGACTATTTGAATACTGACAAAGAAACACGCATCTTTGCGCAAAATTTAATACACCAAATGCCGTTAAAAGCATTGCAATTTTAATATAAATTATAAATGAGTATAGTTATCATGGTGGGCCAGTTAATCCTGGGCCTGTCTATCTTAGTAATCCTTCACGAATTTGGTCATTTTTTGGCTGCCCGGGCATTTGGAATTAAAGTAGAAAAGTTTTACCTGTTTTTTGACGCATGGGGTTTCAGCCTGTTTAAATTTAATTATAAAGGTGTTGAATACGGCGTTGGCTGGTTGCCTTTAGGTGGCTATGTGAAGATTGCCGGCATGATAGATGAATCGATGGATACCGAGCAGCTTGCAGGCCCCCCACAACCCTGGGAGTTCCGCTCAAAACCTGCATGGCAACGTTTAATAGTAATGCTTGGTGGTATATTTGTAAATATAGTGCTTGGTATCTTTATATTTTGGGTGCTCACCATCAGGTATGGTGAAACATATACACCAAACTCCGAAATTAAATATGGTATAATCCCGGGCAAAATAGGTACCAAGATAGGCCTCAAACTCGGTGATAAAATCACTGCCATAAACGGCAAAGAGGTTGTCCGCTTTGAAGAATTGACCAGCACACAGGTTATATTAGGCAATACCGATCTTACTGTACAACGCGGCGATCAAACCCTGCATGTAAGGGTACCGGGTAATTTAATAAACGATTTGTCGGATAATGTGGGGATAGATCAGTTTATCAGCCGTATTCCCCGTATGAAATTTGCTATCGATTCGGTTAAGGCTAAAACAGGTGCACAGCAGGCTGGCTTAGCAAAAGGCGATAGTATTGTGGGCATCAACTCCAGCAAAATTGAGTTTTTTGATGAATTGCAAACACAGCTTCAGCAATATAAGGGCAAAGCTGTACAGTTATCAGTAAAGCATGATGGTACTGTTTTACAAAAAGATGCACAGGTTGATAAAAATGGCGTTTTAGGTTTTATAGCGAAATTTGATATCCCCAAAGAAAAGAAACTCACCTTTGGATTTTTCGGATCGCTTCCTGTAGGTGCAACCAAAGCCTGGGGAACATTCACCGACAATGCCAAAGGCCTTGGAAAGGTATTTAAAGGCGAGGTTAAGTTTAACAAGGCTGTAAGCGGCCCTGTAGCCATTGCAACTATGTTCGGGTCACATATCGACTGGGTTCGTTTCTGGAGCCTCGTGGGTTTTCTGTCAATGGTACTGGCATTAACTAACCTGTTACCAATCCCTGCCCTTGATGGCGGCCATGCATTGTTCCTGATAATTGAAATGATAAAAGGCAAACCGCTTAGCGATAAATTTTTAGAACGCGCCCAGATAGTAGGCTTTGTAATACTAATTACACTGATGGTATTTGTATTCGGCAATGATATTGTGAAGCAGGTGATCAAGCATTAATATTTAAGTATAATATAAAATAAAAGAGGTCCGGATTTTCCGGGCCTCTTTTATTTTATATATCTGTTAGATTTATCAAGACGGATCAGAATAATTGTTAGCTTGTTCAATATCTAAAACTGAACGCTCCTTTTTAAAGATTGCTGCGCCGATTAATGAGAAAATTGCACCAAAAAATGTCGATCCCAACACAGCGAAGAATGGAAATACTATTCCGCCGTATTTTCTGTAGAAATCAATAACAGCATCGGCTTGGTCACTTGGCGTTTTTTTCAGGTCTAGTTGGCTCCTGGTTTCAATAAGCATTTGATCGTAAGCCGAAGGAGTTAAGATCCTGTAAAAAATATACCAAAAAATTGCACCTAATATTCCCGCAAAAACTGCAAACAAAAGCCCGGCTACAAATCCCTGCCCATAAGTCATGAAACCACCAAGTTTATCCCTGAATTCCTTTTGTGCCAGAAGAAGAAAGATTATAAAGGGAATAAAAGACAAGTACCTTATTTTACTAAGTTCAGCAACTGCCATAGAATGATATACATAGATTAAAACTATTGATAAAAGAACATTAAACAATGCCCATTTAATAGCGACTGAGGCTGCGCTTGGTTTTACATTTTCCATTTTGAATTGTTTTGGTTTATTCAATAAAATTAATCAATAATTCGAAAACGAAAATATAAATCAGTTTTAATAAGTCAGTGTTAATTTTTTACTGGTTTGCACTTGCATAAACCTTCGCAGTCGCTTGGCCCCAGCCGGGTGACAAATATCCTTTGGCCTCTTGCTGCTTATCGAGTGTTGGGCAGAGACCAGCAAATAATAATCACTCGCGATTGCATGGATCTACGTTGCCTGCGTAGTATAAGCCGGCGGATCCTTTTTAAACAACGAACCAAATATCAGTGCGAAAAGGAATATAAATAGAATTGAGATAACTACTCCCTGGATGGTGCTGCCAATGGTGGCGTTTTTTTGCTGATTAAAGTCTTTTTGCATCTCAGCAATATCTTTATCAATAGATGCTTGCTTATCACCCCTTTGCTTTAAAATGATAGTTTTCATGTTAATAGCAGCGGTTTGTGTTTTCTGCAAATTGTCGGGAGCAACAAAATTATTAAAAATTAAGGTCACGCAGATAAACTGTATCAGGTAGGCTATTAAAAACGACACAAATATGCCCGTAGTGGCTTGTTTAAAAGTCCAGAAACCACATATCTTTTTCCGCTGGTTAAAGCAAAGAAACACCACACAAAAAATGGGTATAAATACCGAGAATAATATTGGTGCTGCCACAAATAAAGCAGGCGATTTGGTAGTTGTTATAAAGTAATAAGATATAATACTAAGCGCTGTAATTATAACGCCAAGCAGTATACCGCTTTTAATCCCGTTTATTTTTATTTTTTGTTCTATATCACTCATTATCAAATTATTGTACGGATTACCTAAAGCTGATCAATACTTCTAAAACAGCCATATCAAACTCTTTATCAATTGCGTTATCTGCTATACTGTTCTTTACATCTGCCGAAGGGTCAGTGTTTTGAAAGAAACACATTAAAGGATAAAACAGTTCTTTTAATTCTGAATCCTCCGGAAGCTTTGCGGCTACCTTGCTGATCTCCGCTACAGGGCTTTCCATTAATATCTGGTGTGCAATAACCGGTTCGTATATCCTGTATTCATCCTGAAACTCGTCTTCATCAACCAACAGGAACTCTTTTAAGTAATCATCCAGTCCGGGTTCAATATCTTCATCCTCGCACTCATTTAAGTAAAGCAGCAGGTTTAAAAGTTCTGTACCACGGTCAAGCGTTTGCTCTTCAATATCTTCCCATTCAGGGGTATCCAGGTAATCTTCTTCCAGTTTCTTAACATCGGCGCTAAAGAAATTGATCATCAACAAATCAAAAAACACTTCGCGCAGGGCTTCCAACTGTGAGTAATCATCGAATACTTCATCCAGCATTTCAACTTTACTTAAAAAGTCTTCTTCCGATTCAAACACCTCTCCAAATACACTGGTAAATGGTGTTGCATCAAAGCTGCTATATTTCGAAAAAGCCTTTAAAGCGGCTTCAATGGCTGTTTCTACTTTTGGGTCGATCATGTTTTTAGTATTTATATAGGTGATTGTTATTGGTAGTTAATACTACTTTCCCTTTCAGGCTCTGCCCTATAAAAGGCGAATTATACGATTTTGATTTATTATTTTTCCTGGTGTACTCCCACTCTTCGTCTACATCCACCAGCACCAGGTTGGCATCTCCACCTTCGGTTATTACCGGAACCTCTACATTCAATATCTCCCGCGGTGTAATAGCCAGTTTTTGTACGATAAGGTTGATATCCAACCCTGCTTTTAAAGCCAGGGAGAAGGCTGTTTGCAAACCGATGATCCCAAATTCAGCCACCTCAAATTCAACATCTTTAAACTCCACTTCGTGCGGGGTGTGCTGCGATACTATGGCATCAATTGTACCGTCTTTAAGTCCTTTTAGCAACGCGTTTACATCATCGCGCGTACGCAAGGGCGGTTTAACTTTATATTGGCTGTCAAAGCCTTTAAGCGCCTCGTCGGTAAGTACCAAATGGTGTACGGCTACATCGCAGGTCACTTCCAGTCCTTTTCGTTTAGCCTCTCTTATTAACTCGACAGAGCGGGTAGTTGATATAGTGCTAAAGTGTATTTTCGATCCTGTATATTCAGCAAGATAAAGGTCCCTTGCAATCATTAGCTCCTCAGCCAGTGGAGGGATGCCCTTCATGCCCAGATATGTGCTGATTTCGCCTTCATTAACCTTTGCTTTACCTGCTATGGCTGTATCTTCGGGATACGAGAACACCATAGCATCAAAGCCCTGGGTATATAATAAGGCCCGTTCCATTAATCCTGCATCCTGTACCGGACGGTTACCATCGGTAAATGCTTTGGCCCCGCTCGAAAACATATCATACATCTCGGCAAGGTCTTTACCTTCGCGTTTGTGCGATATAGCGCCCAATGGGTAAATGTCAACCAGTTTCCGTTTCGCCCGGTTCATTAAATACTCAATTTCTGCCTTTGAATGTACAGGCGGAATGGTATTTGGCATTAAGGCCAAACCCGTGAAACCACCTGCGGCGGCAGCGGCTGTCCCTGTGTGAAGGTCTTCTTTTGTTTCGAGGCCAAGCTCGCCAATGTTACAGTTAAGATCGAAAAAGCCTGGTGATATATATTTTCCTTCGGCTTCAATTAATTCCGCATCAGCTTCCAGTTCGGGGGCTATTTTAATGATGATCCCCTTCTCAATTAAAATGTCAACAACCTGTTGATTAAATGGCGAGTTAGGATCAATAACTGTTGCGGATTTAATAAGCAAATTCATTAGCGCTGCTTTAAAGGTGGGTTTTTATCCATTAAACCGGTTGCGTAACACTCCGCTGATCTGTTTTATAATACTTGATCAGCAGTATTTCGGCCCCCAGAAAAATCAATGCCAAAATTATACAAAGTTTCCATAATTGTAAGCCGAAATTTGTTTCAGTTACATTCCCTTTTAACGAACCACCGCCGCCTTCCATAATTGTGGCAGTTTGCGGCATCAGTTTTGTAAGTTCGGCGCTGTTCAGGTAACTTAAATCCGACTCGCTGCGGTTATCGTTAAATGCCAGTACAGATACAATGCTGTCCACCTTTTTAAGGTCGTAGATGCCCGTTTCATGCAACTGATCGGCAACATATATCAGCGTACTTCCCTCCTGCTGTTTAGCATCAGGGATAATGCTTTGGCTGCCTTTAACCAGTTTAAGCAATTGCTTTTCGTTGGTTTGCACAGGCAGGGTCTCAATGGTTTCATCGCGCCCTAAAGTATAAAACAAAGGCTGGTCGTGACCGCTCAGCAGTGCAATCCTGAACATTACAGGTACAAACAGCGCATGCCTTGGCAGGTTACTAAAGTCCTCATCCAAAGCCACAGCCGAAACATATACCTTTCCTTTGCCACTTGCATATCCGGCCCAAAAAACTTTATTACCGGGCAAAACCATTAAATTTTCGGTGCGATTGCCGTTTAATGAACTAAGCTGATAGTATTTTTTGATAACCGGAAGGTCAGGATTTTGGGGGAAGTTTTCGAAAATATTCTTAAACACCTGGCTTTGCAGGTTAATGCCCGATACTTTGGTGTCCTCTGTAATAAATTTTCCGGGATATGCCGCATTCATCGGCTGTAATAACGATTGATAGCTGCTTACATCTGCGTTAGCCGACGGAAAAACAACCAATGTTCCACCCTTGCTTACATACGTTTTTAACTGCTGCGACAAGCCGGTTGAAATTGCATTTACATCGCTCAAAATAATCAGAGGATAGGTATTCAGTGCAGCATAATCAATATTGCCATCCGGGACCCGCTTTGCTGCAAAAAATGGGTCGGCAGCGAATACGGCTTTTAAATATGGATTTGGAGTACCGCCATCAACCAGTAAAACTGACATTTGCTGCTTTACATTGAATGTAAAATAAAACTGGTTATCGAAAGTAACCGGGTTATCCTGTAAGGTTATCTCTGCGCGTTGCCAACCGGCTTTTAACCCTGAGAATGCCAGTGTATCGTATTGAACCGAACGTGCATTTACGGTATAGCTGCCCAAAGCCTTTTGCTCACCGTTTATCAAAAGCTTGAGGGGGATCTTTTCAGCTTTTCCATCAGCATAGTTGTGGAGCCTTACCACCAGTTTTTCGCTTTCGCCGGGGCGGTGTATGGCACTTAGCAGGGAAACCGAATCTACAGCCACATTCGGCAGTGTATTGGCCTTAAGCTGTATCATGCTGATGTGCAGGCCAGTATCGGCCTTAACAGGCTGGGATGTGGCCATATTCTTTTGAAAATCAGATATCAGGTAAGCCGACCGGATGCCGCTCTTGTGCATATCCAGCAAACTCTGCTGCCTGCTGACGATCTGCTGAAGGCTACGGCTTTGCGGACTTATCTTAACCGCATCAACGGCATCGTTAAACTCGTCGCGGCTCAATAAACGCTGATGTTTACCCTCAAAATCCTGTGTAAGCAGCTGGAAACTATCGTTTATGCTGTAGGCCGATGCAATTTCCTTTGCCCGGCGTTTGGCTTCATCGAGTAACGTTCCCTCCCGGTTCAGGGTTTGCATGGAGTACGAATTATCAACAAAGATGCTCACTGCCTGTAACTTACCTGCATTAGCAGCATTTTTACCGGGAATGTATGGCTTTGCAAACGCAAAAACCAAAAACGTAAGCGCCAGTAGCCGCGATGCCAGTATCAGTCTCTCTTTCAGGTTTTTGCGGTGCGATTGTTGCTCCTGTACCTCTTTTAAAAATTGCACGTTGCTGAAATACACCTTCTGGTACCTACGGAAATTGAACAGGTGCACAAGTACAGGTATAGCCAGTGTAAGCAATGCAAATAAAAAGGCGGGATATAAAAAATGCATATTGTTGTGCAGGATTGGCACTACACAAATTTACGAAAATTATAAAAGATTACCTACTGTAAACCTGCTTTTGTGCATAAATAACCGAAGTTTTCAACGTTTTTCAGCCGGATATATTTTTCTTTTTCGGCGCAACCTTTTTCTTTTTTTAAACACTAAAGTTTTCAACAAAATGCATTTGCTATTTGATATGACTAAAATTTTTAGCATTTTGCACTATTACTTCTTCTACTTGTTTTTGTTTTAGTTTACTGTTTTTATTTAGTTGGTCACTACCTGTAGCAGCACCTGTGTCACTACCCTGGTCATTACCTGTAGCAGTACCTGCGTCATTACCTGCGTCAGGTATTTTTCTTAATCAGCATCTTATTGTTTTCAAGTACTCTTTTATGGCGTTTTAAAACAAAATTTACCCCTGTTGCTTTTGATTGAAAGTTTAAATTATGGTTGATTGGCATATCGGGTGTTCAGGATTTCATTATAAAGATTGGAAAGGGCCATTTTATCCTGCAGATTTACCTCAGCGTAAATGGTTTGATTATTATTGTCAGCATTTTAGCACACTCGAGCTTAACGTTACCTTTTATCGTTTCCCACAGTTATCATTTTTACAGAACTGGCACCAGAAATCACCGGCAGATTTCCGTTTTGCGGTAAAAGCACCACGGGCAATAACACACTATAAAAAATTTAATGATACCGCCGATCTGATCACCAGCTTTTACGATACAATTAATAATGGCCTGCAGGAAAAGCTTGGCCCGGTCCTGTTCCAGATGCCGCCAAGCTATAACTATACCGAAGAAAAACTTGATAAAATTATAAACAGCCTAAACCCGTCATTTAAAAATATACTTGAGTTTCGCCATGTAAGCTGGTGGAATAAAGATATTTATAAAATACTTGCCGAGCATAGCATTACCTTTTGTGGCATGAGCCACCCCTCCCTGCCCGATGATGTAATTGCAAATACAGATGTAGTTTATTACCGCTTTCATGGTGTGCCAAATCTTTATCGTTCGCGCTATTCAATTGAGTTTCTTCAAAACGTTGCAAATGCAATTAAGCAGCACAGCAATGTTAAAGAAGCCTGGTGCTATTTCAATAATGATTATGATGCTATTGGTGTTTTTAATGGAAAAGAGATGATACAACTGATTTAAATGGAATTATATCTTAAATTTGTATTGAAGTAGAATTTATTTAAATGAAAGTATTATTAGACATAAAAGACAGCAAAGCTGATTTTGTGATGGAATTACTCGAAAATCTGACTTTCGTGAAGGCGGAAGCTATTAGTACTTCGAAAGCACGTTTTTTAAAGGATTTTAAAGCGGCAATTGATGAAGTTGAATTAGCTAAACAGGGAAAGGTAAAACTTAAAACTGCTGAACAGCTTTTTGATGAACTATAATATTGAAGTTACAGCTTTATTTGAGAAGCAACTTAAACGCCTGGTTAAAAAGTTCCCTTCATATAAAAGAATACTTAGAATTATTCACTTCATTAAAACAAAATCCACAACAAGGAACTCCACTCGGTAGCAATTGTTATAAAATACGTATCGCTATTGCATCTAAAGGAAAGGGGAAATCTGGCGGTGCAAGAGTTATAACACACCTGCAAATTGTTCAAACCAAAATCTATCTGCTCTCAGTTTATGATAAATCAGATCAAAGCGATATTAAAGACAGTGATCTTATTGAATGGCTAAGAACTTTAAAATAGACAAAAGCATTTAGTTCTAATCGCCTACACTCTAATTTACCCTGTAATTTAAAATAAGCTCCTATCCGTTGAAAAAGCTTGCCATTATCTTTTATAAAACCAAGCTTCGGGAAAATCATATCAACTGATGAAAGCTTTTGTTTTATTTATTGCCGCAAATATATTTTGTACGGTCGGCTTTGCGCAGGTTGATACTATCAGCATAAAAAATAACAATCTGCAAATTGCAAACCTGAAGGAAGGCAATAGCCAATACTTATGCTGGCTGAAGGACACTAAATCAGGTTCAGTATCAGCCATTTCAATGGCCGAAAGAACAATTTTGTTTCAAAAAATAAATGGGAAGGATGTTATTGTTATTGTAAAGCATAATTTTAATAATGACACCATCAACAATAAATATGTTTATACTGTAAGCGACAGGTACAACTTTAAAACACTTTATAATTATAGTAAAAAGCTTAATGTTATTGAAGCCTATAATTACCAGGGAGATGAAATAAAAGGCGCCGACAGCATTAAACAAAATACAAAAGCTAACTTTCTTTTAAAGTTTAAAAACTTACCGTACAACGATGATCTCGACCTTGAAACATTAAGCGTATTACCTGTAAAGAATATAGGGCAAAAAATGGCTATAAGCTTTTACCATGCTGGAAGCGCGATTACCCCTAAGTTTCACCCGGTGGAGGTAGTTGGTGAAGAACAATTATCAACGATAAATAATATCAAAGTTGACTGTTGGGTAATAAAATTAAGTTTTGATAGTGAAAATTATGACCTTTCGTGGGTCAGTAAATCAACACATGAGCTTTTGAGGTTTGAATCCCGTGGCCCATCAGATACCTTCTATAAAGTAAAGCTATTTAACTCAGATCAAAAATTTTAAATATAACAGTGATTTAATCCTTCACCCTGTTTACAAATTTTCACATTTACACCCGCCCATCCCCAAAACGCCGCACTCATGTACTTTATCTTTTAAGTTGATAATAGTTTTCGTTGCTTTGATTAATATATTAGTTGAAGCAATAATTGAACAGCAAAATAAACATATCGCTTTACTGGAAATGCCAGCTCATTGGTTGGTCGGTAGCTGCCCTATATTGGGAATATAATGGCCTTACCGGGGGTAATTTCAACTGGCTGTTAGGGGTGTTACAATTTGTAACTGATGTGTTTGTTTACATTATGCTCACCCATTTATACCGCAATTTTGCATTAAGGCATGGCTTTCAAAATTTAAATCTTGGGCAATTACTAAAACGTATTATACCAGCTGCAATTGTTTTGGGCATTGCTTATACACTGGTAACCACTGGCAAATTATATTTGTTCAGGCTATGGTTTATGCCCGCGCTTCAGGAAAGCTATACTGATTTCTTTAGGGCAAATGCTGATAAAATTTTTATAGGTGGTATCAGGCTCATGTCGATTTGGTTACTGGCCTACCATTTATACCAATATGCACAACGGGAGATCCGTGTAAGCCGTGAAAATGCACAGCTGGCCATTATTACCCGCGATGCCCAATTAAGTAATTTATCAGCACAGCTTAACCCGCATTTTCTGTTCAATTCGTTAAATAATATAAAAGCGCTGGTTATTGAAAACCCAAAATCGGCAAGAAGGGCCATTGACCTGTTATCCGATCTGCTGAGAACCAGTCTTTATCAGGGTGATATTATGCAAGTAACCTTACGGGATGAAATTAACCTGGTTAACGATTACCTGGAACTTGAAAAGTTGCGGTTTGAAGAGCGTTTGCAATACGTTATTGATACATGTGATGATACGACAGGCGTTTTAATCCCGCGGTTAAGCATCCAGATACTGGTGGAGAATGCTATTAAACACGGAATAGCTAAATTAAAGCAGGGCGGATTGATCACTGTCAGAGCAGAAAGGTCGGCTGGCTTGATCAGGATTAGTGTTCAAAATCCGGGGCAGTTCGACGTTTCCCAATCGGTAAGCGGTTTGGGTCTGAAAAATTTAAGAGACAGGCTTGATCTGCAATATAAGGGTACTGCTAATTTTACTATTAGCGACGAGTTGCATGGTATTGTTTTAGCCACTATTAGCATTCCATCGGCATGAAAAAATTACGTGTATTGATTATTGATGATGAGCGCAACGCCCGGGAGGAAGTAAAAAACCTGCTTGAGAACTACCCTGAGCTTGAAATAGTAGGCGAAGCAAAAAATTCAGATGAAGCCAAAGAACTGATCGCGGTAAAAAATCCTGATCTGCTGTTCCTGGATATACAAATGCCTGAAAAATCGGGTTTTGACCTGCTTGAGTCACTTGATAAAGTGCCGCAGGTGATATTTACCACTGCTTACGACCAGTATGCTTTAAAAGCCTTTGAAGTAAGTGCTATTGGCTACCTGATGAAACCCATCCGCGAAGAACGCTTTGCAAAGGCCATGGAACAGGTTAAATTAAAAACCTTTATACCTGCTGATGAGCGAATATTTGTTAAAGATAGACAGCAATACCATTTCATCAGCTGGACTAAGGTACACCTGATTGAATCAATGGATAATTACGCTAGGCTTTATTTTGAGGATAAAAATGTATTCCTGAAAAGTTCCTTGAATTTACTGGAGCAAAAGCTTGACGAAGCTGTTTTTTTCAGGATAAACCGGGCACAGATCATCAACCTTAAATACATTGAAAAAATAATACCCGCTACGGATGGAAGGTTAAAAATCCTGCTGAAAACGAAGGACTCAGTTGAAGCATCCGAGCGACAATCGGTAAAGCTGAAAAAGCTAATGAAGATATAAATCACCATTAACATTAATTAAAAAAATCATGAACAGAAAACTCTGCATGGCATTGCTATGCCTTATTATAACTACTTTTTGCAAGGCGCAACAGGTCTATTTCCCGAAGGCGGATGTGGCTGATAGTACTGCTATTGCTAAACAAATGTCGGTTTTGGCTAATGAAACCATCGTTAAATACAAACCATCAGGCGATAAAAAGGAATACCTGGATAACCTTTTCAAGCTTCAAATAATTGCAGGTAAGTATAATGATGCTATTGCGACTATTACCACCTCGCGTAATATCGCCAAAGCAGAGAGTCAGCAATTTCCCGATCTGCTTTTCGCACAATATGAATTGTTTGCAAAAGCAAAAGTGGCCGCACAATCATCAACTCTTAGTTTTAACAGCGCATTCAGTAATCTCTTTAACAACTTATTTAAACGCCTTGATGATAAAAGCGCCCTGTATATTTCTACCGCTTTTACTACCCGAAACGGCATTGATGAGCTAAAAAACGACTTCAATAAACAATATTCAGCAGCCAGGCAGAAAGACAGCCTAACTATTCAGGATGCGATTGCGCTTTGTACAAGCTATAATTTCAAGTATGTTTTTGAAAATATTGAACCTGTTGCCAAAATATTATTAAATGAGGACGACAACAGACGGTATATCATTCAAACAAATGTTTTCATCAAAACAAGCGATGGAGCCACACTTTCCGCAGTTATGGTGCGGAAAAAGGGACTCGACACCCCACAGCCAACGGCATTAATGTTTTTCATCTATTCAAACCTGAGTCGAAGCCTTTACGAAGCCAAATATTCAGCTTCACATGGCTACGTTGGCATAGTTGCCGATACAAGGGGCAAACGCCTCAGCCCCGATGCTATTGAGCCTTATGAGCATGAAAACAGGGACGTAAATACGGTGATAGACTGGATAAGCAAGCAACCCTGGAGCAATGGTAAAGTGGGCATGTATGGCGGCAGTTATTCCGGCTATGCACAATGGGCAGCAACAAAGCACATGAACAAGGCGCTTAAAACTATAGTACCTTATGTAGCCGCTATCCCCGGTCAGGGATTACCAATGGAGAATAATATCTTCCTGAATGTTAATTACCAGTGGGCATTTTATGTAACCAACAATAAATATGTAGATGACGTTGTAAATAACGATAACCAGCGCTGGCAAAACCTGCGCAATAAATGGTACGAAAGCGGTGCAGCTTATAATAAAATTGACAGCATAGACGATACTCCAAACCCATGGCTGCAAAAATGGATCAAACACCCATCCTACGATAAATACTGGCAGGATATGGTGCCTTACAAAACAGACTTCGCCAAAATAAATATCCCGGTGTTAACTAT
>JABDFZ010000031.1 GCA_013286325.1 Bacteroidota bacterium
AAAATTGCAGTGAATTCGAATCGCCGTATTTACCTTTTGTAATCAGCGTAACTATTGGTACCCATAAAATATTTAATATCAATGGTATCATCATAGCAAAAAACATTTCGGTGGTATTGAACGAGTTGATGTATTGCTGATGCTGAGCGTCGGGCTTATTATTTAATGCGACCAACCTTGCAAATCTGGGTAAAATAATAGGGCCTATAATTAACATTGGCAACCGGGCAAGCTCGTAAGCGCGATAAGCAAAACTATAGTCGGCCAGTACTATGTTAGAGGTCATTATTCCAAGCAGTATCCAGTCCATCCTTGATAAGCTCATATCAAAAATTACAGACAGGTACTGCGCCGATGACTCTTTCAGCAATTTGATATATGCCTTAAAATGCAGTTTGAACCCAAATGTGGTTTTTGTGATAAGGTAGATCAACAAACAGCATAACTCAAATGCAGCGGTGCAAATAAGAATGATCATAACTGTATTGATATACAGCTTACCTTCCTTTATCAGCAAACAGGCAACTATTATTTTACTTATATTACTTATAACAGCAATAATGCCATATGGCGTAAACTGTTCTTTAGCGTTTAAAAATTGCTTTAAAGGAATACCTATATAAATTAACCCTTGTGCTAAAAAAAACCACGGCAAGGCCTGGAATGCACGCGATTGGTTTTTAACTAAACCATTCAGCATCAACAAAAACACGAAGGTTATTAAAAATCCCGTTATGGCATGTGCAAAAAAGGCGGTTGCCGCCCAGTCAGATCTTTTCGATGCAGCTATGCGCCTGACCACCACCTGTTCTAAACCAAACCCGAGAAATGTGGTGATAAATATGGATACAGCATTTGTCCAGCTGATTATTCCAAAATCATCTTTCGATAAATAAACAGAGATAAAATAAAAGAACACACTCCCTAATATCTGTACAGAAATTGCCTGCAGTCCGGATGAGAAAATCTTTATTAATAATTTATTCTTAATCAATACCGTACGTTTCTGAGTGTAGCATCAAAATTAGTATTATCTTTTGCTTTGTAACTATGGTAGCCTTATACCAAAGTATTTAAAAGCGGCTTGTTTACTGGTTACGTACAATTAGCCCGATTGGCTGCCTTGCCTAAAAACTTTCCAAAATTTTAGTTAATAAAAAGCCTGTCTTTGTTACTGTGAACAGGCAACCCTTTCAATTTTTAAGCCGTAATCTTTATTAGAATGAAATGTGTGGAATTAACAATACAGTTGATCCGGCCTTTCGCATGTATAGAGAACGATAATGCTTAAATCAAACGCTTTTACTTTTAACAAGCTAAAGAATTACGTTGATTGGAAACTCCTCATTTTCCTTGTTCTTTTCCTGAACATAAAAATGCCGGTAAAAATCCTTGCTATCGTTTTTATATACCTGATGCAGTTTAATTTCAAGTTTGGTTTTAAATTCAAAAACCCCAGATTACCCCTCTTTTATCTTTTGATCATACCTGTTGCTTTCATAGGCTTATTAATAAACAAAAGTTATCAGGATAATAATTATCTGCTCGTTTTTTTTACAGGCATCGGGTTTTGGGTGCTTGCCATACTGGCAATCCATCAAATTAAATTACTTGTTGAGCGAACAGAAAACGAAAAGATCCATGGAACCATTATTGCATTTTTTATTATTAATGCTTTAGTATCGGTAGCTAATCTCGTGCTCATTATGTATAAAACAGGAAGCATCAATCCCTACACCTTTAGGGGGATGTACCAAACCTATTTTATAATGACAGGGGATTATATAAAAGGGCTCTCATTTGATATTTCATCAACAAATGCGGTTTTAAGCGCATTTGGGGTGATTTATTTTTTGGATAAAAAGCTACCTGTTATGCTTTTTATCTGCATGGTTACGCTTTTGCTTACTTGTAGCAACCTCATTAATCTGATGTTTCTTTTTGTAATGCTGATCTTGTTTATTTTAAAAAGCAGCAGGGATCAAAAAAGCCTGATTGTTATCTGCCTGATGCTTTTTTTGGTTTTCATGCTAAAAATAACACCTCAAAATACGCATTATTCCGAAGAAGCTATTAATAGCGCACTCCACATAAAAAATAAGGTGCAAAATAAATCTGTTACGGCCCTTATTGTACCGATAACCCAGCGGCCTGATAGTACGCTAAATCCGGAAGAGAAAAGACAAAAAATTGCAACACTCTATCTTGACAGTATTTATGCTGCAAAAAAACAACAATTCAAGCCGGAGCCAGGGTTAGCTAAATCTGTTCCGATAACTGATAAAGGCAGGGTATACATTGCTCCCCATGATACTACTTCTGAAGATAATTATATCAGTAAACAAATGGAGCCGGATAGAAAGCTGATGCTCGATTTTATTGATACACATAAAGCCGACCTGCCGCTTTCCACAAAAACTGATTATTTCCCTCCACTGCCGGGTAAAGTGACGGGGATGGTACAAACGTTAACTTTTTTGCATAAACATCCTGTTAAAGCAATTGCCGGTATGGGTATTGGTAATTTCTCATCAAAAATTGCCTTTCGTGCTACCGGACTTGGAATTAGAGGGCAATATCCTGAAAATCATACTTATATAAACAGGGCCTTTCTTACAAACCACCTCGATTTGTATATGAGTTTTTTCAGTAAGGAGGTTGGTTTCCGGTCGGTAAAGAACAATCCTTTTTCGGTATATGATCAGTTATTGGCTGAATATGGCCTGTTAGGGCTGCTTGCTCTTGTTATTTTCTATTTAGGATTTTTTGCGAAATACATTAAGGTACTTACCTACGGGTTACCGTTGCTGGCTTTACTGATGATGTTTTTTTGTATCGATTACTGGTTTGAGCAATTATCGGTGATTGTATTTTTTGAATTGATGTTATTGCTCAACATTAAAGAAACCACTAATAAAGTAAAGCTCAGTTATGGATCATAATAATCCAAAAATTACTGTTTTAATGCCTGCCTATAATGCAGGTAAATATATAGGTGAAGCCATAACATCTGTACTGCAACAGTCATTTGCCGATTTTGAGCTTTTAATAGTTAATGATGGATCGACAGATAATACGGAAAAGATTATCCGGTCGTTTCACGATCCGCGCATTGTGTTGATAAGCCAGGAGAACAAAGGGATAGCCGCTGCACTAAATTTTGGATTAACGCATGCCCGCGCTCCATACATAGCAAGGTTTGATGCCGATGATATTTGCCTGCACAACAGGCTGAAAATTCAATACGATTTTATAACTACCTACCCCGAATATAGCGTGATAGGCTCAGCTGCCGAGTACATGGATGCCGAAGGGCATTATATCTTCACCCATCATCCCGAAGGACATTTGAATGAAGAGATCCAGCAGTTAAAATATACTGTGTGCCCTTTTATTCACTCCAGCGTACTCTATAAAAAAGAGTTAGTTATAAATAATGGCGGCTATAACGAGCATGCTTATACCTTCGAAGATCATTTTTTATGGGTAAATATTCTGAAAAATGAAAAGGCATGTAATCTTTCGCAACCGCTAATAAAAGTAAGGCTAAACCCCGAATCAATAACCATTGATGAAAAGTGGCGCACACGCAAGTTCCGTTCAATAAAATACTCAACCCTGAAAAACAGGAGCATTACTGAAGCCGAAGGAAATGAGCTGTCTCAAATTGGGAATAAGCAATATTCCCTTAAAATAAAGGAAGGCGCCTATTATGCGCTATGTGGTAAAAAGTTCCTGCTCAACAATTATCAACCCGAAAAAGCACGCTTAAACGTAGTAAGGGCTATTGGCCTGCACCCGTTCAGGTTGGACAATTACCTACTTTATACGGTAAGCTATTTTCCCGAAAAATTTATTACCTGGTTACATAGAATTAGCCCGGGCAAATTGTAATTAAAAGATTGAAAAGATGAAGGTAGCTTTTATAACACGATCAACATTATATACTGTCCCCGGGGGCGATACCGTACAGGTTGTGCAAACTGCCCGTCAGTTAACCGATATGGGAATTGGTGTAGATATACTATTATCCAAAGAAATTATAGCTTATGAACAATATGACCTGCTTCATTTTTTTAATATCATCCGCCCTGCCGATATTCTATATCATAGCAGGAAAGCTAAAAAGCCTTTTGTTGTTTCAACCATATTATGCCGCTTCAGCGAGTACGATAAGCATCATCGCAAAGGCATAGGGATATTATTTACTTATTTGCCCGGCGATAGTGTTGAATACCTGAAAACCATAGCGCGATGGGTATTGGGCAAAGATCACCTGTCAAGCTACGACTACATCTGGAAGGGCCAGCGTAAAAGCATTATTGAAATACTGGGCAGAGCAACAATGATATTACCCAATTCAGAATCGGAATATAACCGGGTGCAGGAGGCATATCCCTGCGAAATTGATCACCTGGTAGTGCCTAATGGTATTAATCCTGAGAAATTCCCTTTTAACCCGGCAATAAAAAAAGATGAGCAGCTGATAATTTGCGTAGCCAGGATTGAGGGTAGAAAAAACCAGTTAAACTTAATAAAGGCATTAAATAATACCCGGTTCCGGCTGGCGCTTATTGGCGCACCGGCACCCAACCAGATTGATTATTACAATGAATGCCGCAGCATTGCAGCAGATAATATCATTTTCCTTAACCGGGTTCCCCAGCAGCAATTACTGGAATATTACCAACAAGCCAAAGTACACATATTGCCGAGCTGGTTCGAAACCACAGGCTTAAGTTCGATAGAAGCTACCGTTATGCGCTGCAATATTGTGATAACCGACAAAGGTGATACCCGCGAATATTTTGGCAATGATGCCTTTTACTGCAATCCGGCAAGCCCGGAAAGCATACTTGCAGCGGTCGAAAAGGCAAGTTCAGCTCCGTTCAATAAAAACTTACTTGAAAAAATATTCGAAAAATATACCTGGAAACAGGCTGCACTACAAACATTAAAAGCATATCAATTAGCGGCTACAGCATGAAACTAAGAATAGCAATTTTAGGTACACGGGGCGTCCCGAACTATTACGGTGGGTTTGAGCACATATCAGAATATGTGTCGGCAGGATTGGTGAAAAGGGGCCATTCGGTAACGGTTTATAATTCGCATAACCATCCCTATAAAGAAGATAGCTGGAATGGCGTTGAGATAAGGCATTGTTATGACCCTGAATATTTGATAGGCACACCCGGTCAGTTTATTTACGATCTTAACTGCTTGCGTGATGCAAGAAAAAAGAAGTTCGATGTGGTTTTGATAATGGGCTATACCAGCAGTTCAATCTGGGGTAAGCTATACCCTTCACAAAGCACCATCATCACCAATATGGACGGGCTGGAATGGAAAAGATCAAAATACTCACCATCTGTACAGAAATTTTTAAAATATGCCGAAAAGCTTGCTGTAAAATACAGCCAGTTTTATATTTCCGATTCCCTGGTAATTAAATCGTACCTGGGCGAGAAATATAACATTGAAAGTAAATATATCCCTTATGGGGCTGACTTATTTTCGGAAGAAGAACGTGAACAGGTTGACAGTGAACAAGCCTTAAAAGAAGATTATTTTTTATTAATGGCCAGGATGGAGCCTGAAAACAATATCGAAACCATTTTAGAGGGGTTTAATAACAGCAGTTCGCACAGAAAATTTAAGGTTTTGGGCGATACAGGTAACCGGTTTGGAAAATTCATCACTCATAAATTTAAAAACGATGAACGTATCGAGTTTAAAGGATCAATTTTTGATACAGGTAAAGTACGGGCTTTGCAAAACAACTCTTATCTCTACTTTCATGGTCATAGTGTTGGTGGTACCAACCCATCACTGTTGGAAGCAATGGCCAGCGAGGCATTAATAGCCGCTCACAATAACCCTTTCAATAAATCAGTATTGCATTCGGATGCCTTCTACTTTTCAAACTCAAAAGAGGTAAGGAACATTGTGGAAACTGTTCAAAGGAAGGAACCCGAAAAAATTATGGTAACTAATAATCTCCATAAAATTAAGTACCAGTTTAACTGGGAAAAGATCATTGACCAATATGAGCAGTTTATTATAGAATGCCATTATAATTCAAACTATGAGCGAGTTGTTTCGGATAGAGGATAGTTTATCGAATAAGATTAGTTATTATCATATCACGTTGTTAATGGCAGCCCTGCCGTTCGATATGTTTTATAGCCATCTTATTTTAATAAACCTGATTATCCACACACTCATCCATCTCAATAAAAAAACAATTAAACCTGTATTTAAATTAAGGACACTGGTATTACAATCAGTGTTTTTTGTAACGCTCTTCAGTATTATTTATACTATAAATATTACTGGGGCTTACAATGAATTGGGCAGGCGGGCCATCATCTTTTTTTTTCCAATACTGTTATGTCTTAATCAGCTCGACTTAAAGAAATATCGCCCGCAGTTACTATTATCGTTTTCATTGGTTTGTACTATAACCATTCTCTATTTATATGCTGATGCGCTTATTACCATCAAGCATTATAAGTTACCCCTTAAAGCCCTTTTTTCCGGTTCTTTTACTAATCATAATTTTTCGGAACCTATTAATATGCATGCTACATTTTTCTCTATGCAGGTTGCTATATCATTAATTTTTCTGTTGTCTGTTTTAGTAAAAGAATCCGGGTTATATAAAAAGCTTTTTTATCTGGTATGCAGTTGCATACTTACTGCAGGACTTATACAGCTTAGCTCAAAATCAATCTTCATTGCGCTCATAATCATTATAAATATCGCCATCCCCTATTTTTTATTACAAGGTGCAAAACGCTGGAGGTTTGTTGTGGCAGCTTCATTTATCTCTGTTTTATTAATTGCCGGCATTTTATATTCAAATACATTCAGGGAACGCTACCTGATTGAACTTACCGCCGATCTGTCCCCAGCCAAAAATGGTGAGATCCTGGACTCCCGCCTGGCCAGGTGGGGTGTTGCTACCGGGTTAATTGCAAAAAGGCCAATTATTGGTTACGGAGCAGGCTCGGAGATGGATCTTTTACATCAAAGTTTTTTTGATCATAAATTGTATAGCTCATTTTTAAACAACCTGAATGCGCATAATCAATACCTAAGTTTTCTAATAAAATCGGGCGTAATTGGGTTGCTCATTTATGTTGGTACATTAGCTTTTGGGTTTAATATCGCGTTCAGGCAGGGAGACCTGCTTCTTTTTGCATTTATAACAATTATTACTGTAGTCTCACTTTCCGAAAACTTTCTTGATGTTGATAAAGGGATCATTTTCTATGCCTTTTTCCTCTCATTTTTTATTTTTTCGAACGAAAACCCGAAGCTGATCTCTAAACTATCGGGGCCGCCATAAATATTTAATAACACTGGCAACCAAACAGTTAATTGCCCCGTCATTATAGTAAAGCTACTTTCAATATAAACAGATAATGCAGTATAGTACTTACCCTCTAATTAATAAAAGCTTGTTATCAATTAAAGAAAACATATTAGAAACTCTGGCTTACTTTGATCTGTTTGACTATCCATTAAGCAGGGCCGAGATCTATTTGTTTCTTAAAAACAAGTATGATTTTGAAACATTTGATGATGCGCTGAAATCCCTGCTTCATGGCGGTATAATTTATCAGTTCGATAAGTTTTATACCCTAAAAAATGATCATTACTTAATAGTACGAAGGAATGAAGGGAATAAAAAAGCTGTTGAATTAATAAAAATAGCCGAAAAAGTTGGTAGCCTGTTGATACATTTTCCTTATGTGCGGGGGATAGCTATTTCAGGGTCATTATCAAAGAATTTTGCTGATGAACAGTCTGATATCGACCTGTTTATTATAACTGCAAAAAACAAACTCTGGATAGCCCGCACTATAATGCACTGCTTTAAGAAATTAACCTTCCTGGTTAATAAGGAGCATTTGTTTTGCATGAATTACTATATTGATGAACAACAGTTGGAAATTGCGGAGAAAAACCTGTATACCGCCATTGAAATAGGTACCCTGATCCCCTTACAGGGTGATGCTGTATTTGAAAGATTCTATGCCGAAAACTCCTGGACAAGAAATTTCCTCCCGAACAAAAACATGCGGATAGCCAGTGCGAAGCCTGTAAAGAACTCTTTTTTCAAAAACACTGTCGAATTATTGTTTAATAACCCTGCCGGCGATGCCATTGATAATATGCTGATGAAAATAACCGCAGGCAGGTGGTTGAAAAAAACAACTCAGAAAAAACTGAACAACCACGGTATAATTATGGGGATGGATACCAATAAGCATTTTGCCAAACCCGACCCTAAGAATTTCCAGAGCAAGCTGCTTGCACGTCATGAACACAAAATCGCCCGCATTTTAACTGCCTACGAAAGTATCCTGGCGCACTAATGTCATGTCACTTATAAATTAACGTTTAGCCAATAATATTTACACAAAAAGTGTAAACCATGTTTTTTTTCAAAAATTCAATTTAAATAATTGATTAACAGTCATTTATAAGCATGTAAACCATGAATTATGTAAACCATGTAAACCCACTTTTCTTGTTAATCTAGTCAATCTCAACCCAGTTGCCGCAAGTCAATTTATTGTTTACATAACACTAAGGTTATTTCTTTTTGAGAGATATGATATAATAATCGCCAATATATTTCCATGGCCAGGAGGATTTGAGCTTATCTTCTTTGTTCTTCAGGAAGCGGTAAACTGAGGGATGCTTTTCCGCAAAACCTTCAATGTATGAAGGCGGAACAATTGTACACAGGCCCTCAATATCTATAATATCAAACTGATTTTTAAGCCTTTTAATGATATATGACGGGTTATAATACCAGCATTTAAAATAAACACCTTCAATATGGGCCTTACTTCCATTACTGCTAAAAAACCTGCGAAATGCGGTTTTAAACTTCCCCTTAAATATCAGTAAGGTTTCCCAGAGGCAGAATTTTGGTAAAATAACCAGGGTAACAGTCCCGTTTGGTTTTAAAAGATCTGCAAACGACGCTAAAACTATATCCAGTTCATTTGTGCAGTTTAGCCCGGCAAAGTTGGACAATATATGATTATAAGGCCCCTTGTTTTTTAACTGGTGAAGCATAGTATAAGAGCAGGTTTCGGTGCTTATATGTTCTTCCATTTTGTTTAATGCCACCTTCTTTTTCAGTTCATTTTGCATACCTGACGATATATCTGTAGCATGCACTTTAAATCCTTTGCGAGCAAAAAACAAAGCATCATCACCTGTACCGCTATTTAACTCGAGGATAGAGTTACCTGGCGCTAAAAGATGTAAAACATGGTTGCGAACCCGTTCCCGCTTGTATTTAATAATAGTGTTACCGGCATACAGATCATCAAAAATTACCGATTGGGTGGTAAATGCCGATTCCGCATTTTGCTCATTAATATTTATGGCGGCAGCTTTCATTATACCTCCTCCAGCTTTCGCAACTTCATACCTTCAATAAGCGTTGCGGGTGCATGATACAAAACAGAAACAGCCTTCCTGATGCTTTTAATGTTTGCGCTCAGCGGGTTATTTATCAGTTTAACAAGGCTGTTCTTTGCCAGATGTTTATGATAATTTTGGTGTACATACCTGTGCAGTTGTTTATAATAAGATGGCGGGAAAGTATTGGTGAACATCAGGGCCATTTCATCTGAATCTGTCCAGTTTGTTTTTTGCTTTAGATCAGCTCTTACTTTCTCATAAAATGAAGTACCAGGTAACGGGTAAGAAACCGAGATCCCGATTTCAAATGGCAAAAGTTCATTGATCATGTTAATGGTCAGCTGGATATCTTCTTTTAATTCTCCCGGGTAGCCAAACTGTATAAAAAATGATGGCTTTATACCGGCGGCTTTCATCAGCATGGTTGATTCCTTGATCTGTTCAATGGTAGTGCCTTTATCCATTGCATCCAGGATCTTCTGTGAGCCGCTCTCTGCTCCTATCCACACATTTTCACAACCAGACCTGGCCAGGTCTAGCACCATATCTTCCTGTACCAGTAAATCAGCCCGCGACTGAATCTTAAACCTGATCTTTATGTCTTCTTTTTCTAAAAGTTGTGCAAGTTCCTTTACCCACCCCGGCTTTAAACCAAAAATATCATCGCAAAACCAGATATGATCCATGTGATAAAGCTCTTTCAACAGCTTAATCTCGGTAACAACATTTTCCGGGCTTCTCGAATTATAACGGTTCCCGTAAATTGGCTTGGCACACCAATTACATTTAAACGGGCAACCCCGGGTAGTACTCATGTTTAACGAGAAATAACCTGCGTGTTTCAGCCACGTTTGCCTGTATTGGTCAATATCAACCAAATCCCAGGCTGGTAGTGGCAAAATATCCAATACTTTTAAAACCGGGCGACCTAAAGTTTTTACAATCTTCTCATCCTGCTTATAGGCCAATCCTTTTATTATTGAGTAATCAGTGTTGCCGTTTTCAATTTGCGTGGTTAGCTCCAGTAATGTTTGCTCCCCTTCTCCTATTATAACAAAATCGGCGCCCTCGTTTAAATATTCTTCATACCTGTCTGTCGAGTCCGAACTCGAAACAATTACTTTGCATCCCTCTGCCCTTGCAATTTTACACATGCTAAAAGCTGCCTCGCGCATGTTGGTAAGGCACATTTTGGTGAGATAATTGAAGCCATCATCATAAATAACAAAAAAATCAGGCTTGTTTTCTATCAATGTGGCCGAAACCTCTTCCGGGTCCTGCACAAACATGGTATCAAAAAGCGAAACAGTATAATTATTATCTCGCATTAATGCTGCGGCGTATAAAGTACCCAAGGGCGGGTAAGGCTGACCTATTTGCCATTGCTTGGGGTCGAAGCGTAAAAAATATGAATGTGTGAACAAGATGCTTTTCATACTACACTAATCAGGCAATTTTTGCAAATGGTGAAAGATTTAAAGAGCATACGCATTTTACGCACGCTATATTCGTACTCATATCAAGCGTTCGCCTAAAGTTAACGGCAAGATCGCTATTCAGAATGTTTTCTAAAGATGAATCCCTGATGTTACCTATCACATCATGAAAAAAACATGGCCTTACATTGCCATCGGCTTCAATTACGGTTGATACCCAGGGTGCGTTACACTTTTTAAACGGGAAAGGGTTTAATCCATAAAAAGCGGCATAATACTGGTATATATCCTGTATTTTCTCGGGTGATTCTGCAATAAATCTTGTTTTAAAGTTATCCTTATTGTTGATTATTCTGGTTATTACTTCCTGCAATTCAGGCAATTCGCGTTCGGATATTAATATTTCATGCTGCTTGGGTTCTTCCCAGGCCATTTGGCGGTTAAAAGCATGGCTGCTAACATCCGCGGGCAAAAAGCTTACCTGATCTATCCTCATTAAACGCGATTCATTAATTATAGCCTCCCAATTTCTAAAATTAAGGCGATGTATTACTGTACGGGCTGTTATTCTGTAGTTTGGATTGATGGATTTGATGTACTCCACCCCTTCTTTAAGTTTACTGAAAGCATTTGGAATATTCCTGATAGCATCGTGCAACGCCTCATCGCCATCTAAAGAAACAATCAGGTCATCAACCCATTCCAAGATTTGGTGGGCATTTTTTTTTATGGTAAGCCCTGTTGTAAGCAGGGTAACCTTTATTTTATATTGTTTAAGGATCTCACAAAGCCGGAAAAAGTTCGTATTCAGCAATGCCTCCCCTCCCGACATTAACACCTGCTGTGTACCAAATTTTTTTAATGCACCTAATAATGTGGTTATATCCTGTTCGGTTAGTTGTTTAAGATTTTTGTTATCCTTCCAGATATCGCACATCATACAGCGGCAGTTGCAGGCGCTGTGCGGCATCAATATAACTATAGGCAATGCCGATATCACACTTGTTTTTAAAGTACGATACCTATTATATGAACGATATAAGGATTGCCCTGTCATATAATTTTAGTTTTTTACTACAACCCAGTAAAAAGGGTCTTTTTTACCAATCCTGTTGATCAGGCTTTTGGGATTAAACAGTATTTTATAATTAAACGGCTGCAGATCAACTATTGAATGATGAAAGTAATGAGTTGCCATTTCCGGATATCCCAGCATTTCATAATACTCTTTAGTACGTTTTGTCGCATTAGCAACTTCATCTTGTTTATAAAAATTGGTATCTATTATATGGATCTCCCCATTCGTATTTAAACATGAGAACACGCTGTCAAGAATGTCCTTTACTGATTGAAAATATTGAATTGAAGCAGCAAAAACGATAACATCAAACTTTTCCTTTAAAAACATCCCCGGATTAAAGCTTCCATGGATAAATTCAAGATCATCATTTTTAAATACGCGTTTAGCTTGTAAAATTTCCGGCACATTTACATCCATCCCCGTTACTTTCGAATGTTTAATGGCTAGCAGCTTTGATGAGAGCCAGCCATTTCCGCAGCCTATTTCCAAAATATTAAGCGGTTTGTCTTTTTCCTTAAGGTAATTAACGAGTCTCTGAGATGATCTTTTCCTTATTTCCCATTCTTTAAAATGAATATGCGAAGGTTCAATATCAGGCAAAAACATAACCAGCTTGTCCGACAAAACACGTTGCTCCTTATATCTTACATCTATATAAAGATCACCAAAATCTGAACTTTCGGCTTCATCCTCCATAATCTCCGTGTTTAATTCAGTTATGTTCACAACGCATTCATTAAAATCCCTGTATTTCCGGTTGCCGATATCTCCAAACCTTTTGCAGCAGCTTTATTTCGTAAGGATATTTGTAAAGATTTACTTTATACCGTAAACCGGCTACTATTTTTATAGCTCTTCTTTTTAAAGCATTCAAGCGGATATCGGTAACTGTAGGGTACACGCCGTTCAGTACCGTTTCAAAGTTTCTGATCTTGTCTATCATCTCCGGGGTTAACCAGGGAGTCAGAGGGTTTTTCCTTAAATCAAAGCTTTCCCAAGCCGGGCTGATCCAATCTTCCAGCGTTTGCGGAAATCTGAAACCACTCGCCAATACCTGTTTATACATTTCCGAACCTTCTGTTGGAACAGGGCTGTAGGTATAAATAATAATCTCTGTTTTAGGGTTTACATGCTTTACTTTTTTTATGAAATCAATTTCAAAATCTATCTGGGCCTGTACCTTTTCAGGTGTCGGAGCAGGCGTGCCAAGTACAAAAGAATATTCAGGAATGATATCAAATTTTTTAAGCCGCTCCGCAAACTCGATAATCTGGTTTCCGGTTTGAGTTCCTCCTTTGTCCATTTGTGCCAGCACTTCATTATTTCCGCTCTCGGCACCGAAGAAGATAATTTTACAGCCAGATGCTCGGATAGCTTCCAATGATGAATCCTTAAATTTACTCATAGTGTCTATCCGCGCCATTCCCCACCAGGTCATATTTTCGTCTTTCATCAGGTTTGAAAATTCAACAGCGCGTTTTTCCGATACAAAGAAATTATTATCGTGAAACTCAATGGCATCTGCTCCCCATTTATCTTTTATATACTTCACATCCTTATAAACAGCCTGTGCCGATTTACCTTTCCACCGTGCCTCATAAATGGGTACAACCGCGCAAAACGAACAGGTGAACGGACAGCCTATGCTTGAATGATAAGCAAGTGTTTTCTCCCCTAAATATGTTTTCCCCAGAAACTTCGTAATAGGGTAAAAAGTATTCAGCTTATCGTATGGTAAAGGCGGTAATGAGTCCTGGTCTATCAGGTCTTCTTTAGCGGTTTTTGAGATCTTGCCATCGGGGTCTTTATAGATCAGGTTTTTTATAAACTCAAAGGGCTGTCCATATTCTAAGGCATCAACCAGTTTTGGAAAAGCATGGTCGCCAGGGCCATTGATAATAAAATCAACATAACCTGAATAAAGCACTGCATTAGGTTGGTTTGATGGAAAATACCCTCCCCATATCATTTTGGTATAAGGAAATTTTTCTTTTATAGCCTTTGCAGCTAAAATTGCCTGCCTTAATTGCGGCCCGGGCATCACCGTAAAACCAAGATATTTGAACTCACCTGTATTCAGGTAGCTTTCTATTTTTTTTATAGGGTCGGCTTCACAATTACCATCTACAATTACCCAATCATATTTTCCATCAACCGACGCGGCAATGTTTAAAATGGAATTCGGTATCCGGTATTTATTTATAGCGCTTTTAGGATTAAACAGCAATATCTTACTCATCTTATACTTGCTTGTTATGTTTTATAACGGGTTAGGTCTCCGTAATACCGGCAGTTGTACCTGCCGGTATTATTACCCAAATTACGGAGACGGTCAATCACACAAAACCCAATTTAACCCCAATTAAACAATTACTCTCATAGTAATTACGCCCAGGCAAAAGTTATGGTTGCCTACTGCTATAAATAAATTCATTGGGCAACCATCATAAATAATTACCCGTATTATTTGTAATAACAGTATTGATTTCTTTTACTTAAATTACCTTGTTTTGATACAAACCTTAAAAAAATATATTCATAAAAGAATTTTCCCATCAGCTATACTGGAGAAGGGCGTTGTTGAAGCTTATGATATCTGGGCCGAAGATTACGATTCGCAGCCAGGTAACCTGATGCTTGATTTTGATGAACTTGTTTTTTCTGAATTACTAGATGGTATCGATATAAAAAACAAGCAAATTGCTGATATCGGCTGCGGAACAGGCAGGCATTGGCCTAAAATTTTAAAAGAAGATACAGTAAGCTTAACTGGTTTCGATGTTTCGCCGGGAATGCTTCATAAACTGAAGGAAAAATTTCCGGCTGCTGAAACGAGTACAATTACCGATAATTATTTTTCGGCTATTGAAGATGAAACTTACGATCTGATCATTTCTACCCTCACTGTTGCCCATATCGAAAACATTGAAGAGGCACTGCTGGCATGGCAAAGGATCTTAAAAAATAAAGGAGACATTATCATCACTGATTTCCATCCCGATGCTTTGGCTTTTGGCGGAAAACGGACCTTCAAACATAAAAATGGCAGAATTGCTGTAAAGAATTTTGTTCATTCAACCGATACTATTAAGGAAATACTTTTTAAAGCAGATTTTAAATTGATCAATGCAGTTGAAAAAAGGGTTGACGAAACGGTAAAGCATTATTACCAGCAGCAAAATGCGCTGCATGTGTATGATAAATTTAAAGGCTTCCCTATTATTTATGGGATGCATTTTAGGAGGTAATAATGATCCTTAACAATGTAAAAATAGTTGGTAATGATGAGCCTATAAATATCAGGGTCGGCGACGGGAAAATAGCAGAGCTATCTCACACTGCCTTTACCGGGGAAGCCGGCCCTTTGACTTTATCTTTCACTAATGCCATTATATTTCCAGGTCTCATAAACTCACACGACCATTTAGATTTTAACCTATTCCCTCAATTTGACGACAAAACATATAACAATTACACGCAGTGGGGGAAATATATTCATGCAATTTATAAAAATGAAATATCCGATATACTAAAAATACCAATGTCTCTAAGATCAGAGTGGGGAATGTATAAAAACCTGATTTGCGGCGTCACTACAGTAGTTAACCATGGGGAGAGATCGGGTTTAAAGAATGTATTAATAAACATATTTGAGGAAAGCCAATGCTTACACTCCGTTCATTTTGAAAAATACTGGAAAATCAAGTTGAATAACCCCTTTAAAAACTCTATGCCTGTAGCAATACATGTTGGCGAAGGAGACGATTGGCTTGCATTTAACGAGATTGATCAGTTGTTGCAGTACAACCTCCTGAAAAAAAAACTGATTGGTATTCATGGTGTGGCAATGTCCGAAAAACAAGCAAAAGGATTTGAAGCGCTTGTTTGGTGCCCTGAGTCGAATTATTTTTTGCTGAACAAAACTGCACAGATTGATCTGCTGAAGAAACACACAAAAATATTATTCGGAACCGACTCTACTTTAACAAGCTCATGGAATATTTGGGATCATTTACGGTTAGCACGAAAAACTCATCTACTTAGTGATATTGCAATATATGCCTCACTTAATCAAAACGCCGCAAATGTATGGCACTTAAATTCGGGTAGCATCGAAACAGGCAAAGATGCCGATCTGGTTATTGCAACTCCACAGCCAGATAAAATAGGCTTTAATGCTTTTTTCGCCCTTGATCCTACCGATTTACAGTTAGTTGTCTATAAGGGAAATATCCGTCTGTTTGATGAAACGTTGTTACCCCAATTACAAGCTATCGATCTGGATAAATTTAGTACGATCTACATAAAAGGCAGCTGTAAGTACATTGAGGGAGATTTGCCCGCATTGATGAAAAAAATAAAGGAATATCAGCCTGAAGTTAATTTTCCCATAAATGCTAATGAGCTTGTGCAATTATGACCTTATCACAAAAAATACGCTCAAAACTGGCCAGGAATATTAAGTACCTGTACAGGGATATTTATTATAAATTGGGGTTGCATAAGGGTTTCTATCAATCCGCAAGAGGAAGTCGGATTTTAATTTACCACGGCATCTGCCAGCACGATCATTTAAGGTTTAATACCATTTTTATAACCCAAAAAACTTTTGAATCGCACCTTAAATTCTATAAAAAGCATTTTAATGTTATTTCGTTAGATGCTTATTATAAACAGGAATTTAGTAAGGATAGATTTAATGTTTGCCTCACTTTCGACGATGGTTTTGCTAATAACTATAAATATGTTTTGCCCCTGCTCGAAAAATATAAAATCCCCGCTGCTTTTTTCATCACTGCCATACAAGCCGCAGGTTATGATATTTTGTGGAACGATTTTCTGAGCATTGTGAGTAAGTACGGCCCTAAAGAGATAGTTTATAAAAATGAATCGCACATTAAAGACCGCTATAATAAATACATTTCATTAGTAAGTGGTGAAAAGCTTGCTGATAAGCTTCGTTCGGGTGATTTTGAGGAAAAGGCCGATATGATGAAGCTGCTATCGCCACTGTCCGATTTCAAAACAAATAAATACGATGAAGACTATTGGCTGCAAATGACACCGGGACAGATCAGGGCGCTATCTGTCTCACCATTTGTAACTGTTGGCGCCCATGGATATTATCATAACGATCTGGCCAAAATTGATATTAATAACGCAACTGAGGAGCTGGCACTCTCAAGACAGTACCTTGAGGATATTATTGGGGAAAAAGTAACCAGCCTTGCATTTCCCTATGGCTCCTATTCGCCTGAAGTTATTGAAGCAGCAAAAAGTACTGGTTACGAACAATTGCTTGCAATGGAATTTTATTCAGAGAATGACCAGGAAGATAAGGCTATTCGCGAACGTTTAGCGGTTAACCCGTTTATATCTACCCCTAATCAAATGTATGCAACCATAACAGGCAACTATGAATAATGATCCTAAAAACGGGAAATATATAGTGAAACGGTTAAATGCTGATAATTTAACCGATGTAGAGAAATTGCATACCGCTGTTTATGATAAACAGCAGGTTAAAGGCTTTTTCATGCAGAAGTATAATACCGCATTTACAGGTATTGAGCATACTGGCTTTATTGCATATAATAATGAACAAATGCCTGTTGCATTTTATGGCGTTATTCCTTGTTTTATAAAGATTGATGACAAAATAATCCTCTCCGCTCAATCAGCCGATACCATGACACACCCCGGATACCGTAACCAGGGTTTGTTTGTTGAGCTGGCCTTAACTACTTTTCAGTTATGCCGCGAACTGGATATTAAGCTCATTTTTGGGTTTCCAAATAAAAACTCATTGCCAGGCTTTGTAAATAAGTTAGGCTGGCAGGTTACAGATACCATGGATTGCTTTATCATCCATACCCGCAATTTTTCTTTAGACGGAATTTTAAATAAGGTCCCTCTATTGAAAAAACTGCATACCGGTTATCAAAGCCGGATTTTGAAGAAATATTTGGTCAGGCAAAATGGAATTACCAATTCAGTATTTACAAACGGATTTGGCGGAGTTTATCGCGACAAGGATTTCCTCAACTATAAAACTTATAACCCGACACAGGTGATTAGAATTGATGATGCAACTTTATGGATAAAGATTAGCAGTGTGCTTTTAATTGGCGATATTTTGTTGAATCCTGACAATTTTGATGACATGATGTACAAACTAAAAAAACTTGCCAGGAGATTGGGGATAAAGGAGATACATTTCCATGCAAGCCCTGGCACAACATTACATGGTTTGTTCGCCATGCGGTTTAATTCGTTTCCATCTTTCCCGGTGATATTTAAAGATCAGGTAGAAAGTATAACATTAGATAAAATTAAATTCACCTCTGTAGATATTGATACTTTCTGATATGAACTCATTGATAAGAAAACTCTTTTTTAAGGATAAGAAAATAAAGACTTTCTTTATAACCCGCCTTAACGAAAGCGAGATTGAAGAAAAAGTGTTTTTAAGGGCCGGTAAATACAATATTGATATCACCAGGCATCATAGCATGATATGCCTTGATCCTTTTTGCGTTGCAGCATGGTTATCTGCCGATGAAGTAAGCTTACCTGATTCTGAGTCGGTAAAAATAGAATTTAAAAAAGGGAATAAACTAAACGCATCAATTGCAGTATCGCTTACCGGGAAGATAGTTACAACTAAAGGTGTACTGATATTATATGAAGTTGAAAAAGTAAAAAACCATCAGTTAAATACCTTGCACCGGCTTGTTCTTTTTGCTTACCTTCTCCGCTCGAAGAAAAATACATACCATAGTCGTAAAGTTATCAGTGCATTATATTCATATCCAAGGAGCATTATTATAGTAAGCTACAAGGATGATAGTTATTATAACATTTTCCCGATGGATATACATGGATACATTCAAGAAGATGACTTATATATTTTTGGATTAAGAACTACAAATGTTACCCTCAACAAAATATTAGAAGCCAAAAAGGTAGTGGTTTGTGATACGGATACCGTTGATATAGATATTGTTTATGCGCTTGGCAAGCATTCCAGCACTTCGCCAACTGCAATAGAAGCCCTTCCCTTCAGGATCTCTGAAAGTGAATTATTTAAATTTCCGGTTCCTGATTTTACAGGCTCGTATAAAGAAATAGAGATCATTCAGCATAAAAAAATGGGATATCACATGTTAATGGTAGGGAAAGTTCTCAACTACAAAAAAATAAAGGAAGGCTCCCGGTCATTGTACCACGTTGGCTTTTTACAATTCCAGAATGGCAATTATAAAAGTATTGAAGGGATCTTTTAAACCTGGATTATGAGATACGTTTTTATCAGCTATAATTATTCACCTGATTTCCTTACTCCAGAGAGCTGGTTTAAAAGAACAGAGGGCTATGCGGGCCTGATGGAATGTTTAAGCAAAGAAAATACAGTTATAAGTGTTAAACAAATTAATTATGAAGGCGATCATACGCATAATGGCATTCAATACCGCTTCGTAAATTTCTATAGAAAGAAAGTTTATTTATCCCGGCGGATAAACCAATATATTAAAAACTTACAGCCAGATATAGTTGTAGTACAAGGCTTGCACCACCCTTTGCAGATTGTACAATTAGGTCTTCTGCTAAATAAAAACACCAAAATCATTGCTCATCATCATGCTGAAAAACCGCTGATTGGCATTAAAAGGTATGCTCAGAAATTAGCTGATAAGTTTGTTGATGCGTATTTATTTGCCTCAAAGCCAATGGGCCTTGATTGGGTAAAAAAAGGCAACCTGGCATCACCGCAAAAAATACACGAGGTAATGGAGGTCTCTTCCAATTTTCATCCGGTAGATAAAGCTCAGGCAAAAGAAAAAACTGGGGTAGCCGGAAACCCTGTTTTTTTATGGGTAGGCCGCCTTAATGCCAATAAAGACCCGTTAAACGTAGTTAAGGCATTTTTTAAATTTGCAGAAACCAATCCTGATGCCCGTTTGTACATGATCTACCATACAGGTGAGCTACTTGTTGAAATAACAAGTGTAATTGATAATCACCCTCAAAAAAATTCAATTATATTGATTGGGAAGGTTGTTCACGATGATTTGCTTTATTGGTTTAACAGCGCCGATTTCTTTATCTCCGGTTCTCATTATGAAGGAAGCGGGACAGCAGTTTGCGAGGCCATGTCATGTAGATGTGTACCCGTTGTAACAGATATATTTTCCTTCAGAATGATTACAGATAATGGTAATTGCGGATTGCTGTATGAAGCCGGGAATGAGGCGGCTTTATTGGGAGCACTGGAGGAAACAGGCAGGTTAAACGTAAAAGAAAAGCAGGAATTATCTTTAAAACAATTCAGAGAAAAACTATCATTCGAAGCTATTGCAGCTCAGGTTCATCAAATTGCCTCATCGTTGTAAATTAATCAACAAATAAACTGATCATATCCTTTGCGGTCTGCTGTATGGAGTACATCAAAACTGGTTCATGATCTGTCCGTTTGCTTTTAAGTATGGATAAAAGCCTTGCGTTCATTTCGTCAATAGTTTTTACAACATAATGGTGCCTGTAATCTTTATCCATTGGTTTACAGAATGAGACTACCTGGGTTCCCGCATATAACGCCTCCGACAAAACCGCACCGAAACCCTCATAATCAGACGGGTGAAGAAATATTTTCGAACGCTTCATTAAAGAAAGCACTTTGGCATGCGGCAATTCGCCGGTAAACGTAAGGTTATCATCTAAATCCTTTGATGCAGCTAACGACTTCAGCCAATCCATTTCAGGGCCTTTTCCACAAATAACCGCTTTGATATTTGGAAATTGCTCTTTTAGAAAAGCAATCGCTTCCACAAAAAGGTCATATTGTTTTAAAGGTATTAATGACCCAGCTCCTAAAATATCAATATCCCTCCTTTTCGATGCATTGCCAAACAAAGAAGTATCAATACCTACTGGTATTACCTGCATTGGTGTTATCCGGTAATTCTTACGCACCTCGCGTACAACAAAATCTGATAGTGCGATCAATTCCTCACCTTTAGGTTTTATCCATTTAAAATATTTGTTGTTTTTCTTTGCATCCTGCCCCAATAACCAGCTATAGTGGGTTAAACCATTCTTTTTGGCAAATCTGTTGGCGACAAATGCACATTCGCCAAACCAAAAACTTAGCAGGCCAATCAAGTCATATTCTTTATGCAATTTCTTTAAAATAAGCCACGCCTTTTGCCAGGTTATCAACCGGAAGATTTGCCCTTTGTCTTTTCCACCTATGGATATTACTTTTACGCCATGCCATTTGTATGCTTTTGCAAAAAACGGATACTGAAAGGTTAGTACTATAATATTAAGTCCGGGGCATATCTCCTTTAATGCTTTCACAAAGGTTTGCTGAGGGGGCAAACACGCGGTGTCGGCCTCGTTTTTAGGAAAGCCGGGACTAAGAATAACCAATGTTTTCCGTTTATTCTTCATCAAGCATTATTACTTTATTACAGTAGGTTAAACTGGTTTTATTATGTGTAATGAACAGTATCATTTTACCCTCAAGTGCAAGTAATTGCAATTTTTCAAGGATAATATTCTCCGAAGCGCTATCCATTTCGCTGAATGGCTCATCCAGAATAAGCAGGTCAAAGTCGTGATATAAGGCTCTTGCCAGCATTATTCGTTGCCGCTGACCTCCACTTATGTTTTTCCCATTCTCGGTAATGATCTTTCCCAAACCTTCCGGGTATTTTTCCAATAACTTATCAACCCCGCTTAATGCAATTGCTTTATTCAGTTTAGTATCATCATATCCGTCTTCAATAAGGGCTATATTTTTCAGTATGGTATCGTTAATAAAAAAAGGTTGCTGCTTAACATACGAGATCCTGTTACGATAAGATTGCCTTTCATTAACAGCTTCCGTTTTATTATTTATTTGGATGATGCCACAATCCGGGTTTAAAAAACCCAGTAACAGGTTAACGATAGTTGTTTTTCCTTTCCCCGAATTTCCTGAAATACCGGTAAAATCACCGGGAAGCATTTCAAAATTTAAACCATTTAAAATAAAATGCTCTTTGTATTTAAAATGGATGTTTTCAAATTTTAATGAGTTGATATGATCGACGCGGCTTTTATCTTTTATGACCTGTGGTTCAGTATTATTGGGTAAAAGGTCAGTCAGTGTAAACTGGTAAGTTTTTATCTGCCCTGTACAATTCAGTATTTTCACTATACCCGGAATGATCTTATAAGCCGCAGCCATAAAGATGCCTATGCTGAGCACATTGATAGCCGGTGCGCTGGCTGATGTTTTATTAATAACAACCAAAATTAAAAAGCCTAATACAGCAAATACTTCTATAAGGCGGGATGGCAAAGCTTGCAGGGTTTGCTGGGTGGCGATATTATCATTCAATTGCTGCTGATATTCAAAGTATCGGTCGGTAAAAAAATCCTTCCTGTCATAAATATTGCTTTCAATATAGCCGGATAATGATTCCTGTAAGTGCTGGATAGTTTTCTGGCTGGCGGTTTTAATATTGCCCCTTATGTCTTTCAGCTTTTTGCGGATAAACCATGCCAGTACAAGCACAGGGGGCTGTAAAAGCAAAAAGAGCAGCAAAAAAAGTGTAGGATGATAAAACAGGATAGCACAAATAGTAAAAAAAATTAAAATAACCTGCGAGATAACCTGCTGCAGATTGGTAAGTATGTAATGGCTAAATTCTATTGGCTGCTGGCTTATTTTCCTGATCTGTACCGAAGAGTCTATGTTTACAAAATGGCTGTAATCATCCGAAAGATAATTCAGCATGTTTCTTTTTGATAGCCTTGATGAAACGCTATAGAAAAAATGATGCTGCGATTTAAGACCAGCATAGCCAAACCAATTCTTAATGCTGAAAAGAATAAAAAAAGCGCCGATAAGCAATAATGAATTATGATTTAACAAAGCCTGTGGAAGAAAGGAAATTTTAGGTGAGGGGGTGTTTTTGGTATAAAAGTTCAGTACAATAAGCAATAAACCTAAAAACGCTATATCAAGCATACCAATAATCAGGTCGAAGATAATAAGCTTCCATAGCTTTATCTTCTCCCTGCTATTTAAAATAGCTGAAATACCTGATATAATTTGCTTCAATGGCTTAAGGACGTATTATGAGTGAATGGGTTATACTAACTAATCACAATACGCGGGGACATGGGGATTGGTTGCTTTAAGTACCTGGATTAAACGATTTTGGGGGATTTATCGGATTAAATAGAGAAACATAGAAGATGACAACTTAGCTGGTTCATATTATTAAACCGGGATTAAGTGATACTAAATTTGCTTTTTATTGCAAATTCTGGTAATCAGTTAACACACTTAATCCCGGTTGCGGATCTTATACCCTGTTGATGGATATATCTTCGTGAACATCAACAGTTTTGCTTACAATAATATCTTTCTCTTCCATAATCCCTTTCCAGAATCCGGCTGCTATAAGCCCGCCAAGTATTGGGGCAACTATAAATAACCATAGCTGGTTAAGCGCTTTACCACCGGCAAATAATGCAGGGCCAAGGCTACGTGCAGGGTTTACTGAGGTACCTGTTATAGGGATAACTACCAAATGTATTAACGTTAAAGATAAACCTATTGCAAGGCCAGCCATTGCGGGATTTGCCCGTTTGGCTGTAGTACCATAAATAACTACCAGGAAAAGGAAGGTAAACAAAGTTTCGGCAATGAATGCTGATTGTGTGGAGTATTTACCGAGATAATCAGCGCCCCACCCGTTTGCACCCAGCGCATATTCACCCATCGAAAAGCCGGGCTTGCCTGATAATAATAAATAAAGCGCACCCGAGGCTGCGATAGCGCCTATGCATTGAGATATTACATAGCCTATGCAATCTTTAAAACTTAACTTCCCAGCTGCAAGCATAGAAATTGAAATGGCCGGGTTAATATGGCAACCCGAAATAGGCCCGATTGCATAAGCCATTACAACAACACTAACACCAAAAGCAAGGGAAATACCTAAAAGACCAATGCCTGACGGGGCTATTCCTTCAGCATTCGCGCCCGCAATAACAGCCGCACCACATCCAAAAAGTACCAGGCAAAACGTGCCAATAAATTCAGCAACATACTTAGTAAACGGTTTTGTTTCCATAATTTATCTAGGATTAAGGTTTAATAATCAAATAAATATATGTAACTATTTATTAATTATTAAATTTCAATCCGAAATAAAACACTAATTGAACATTATGGTAAACTCCGTTTTCTTATTAGTTATCGTTTTTAATGAGAATTCAAAGCCATGGTTCACCAATATTTCGCGCACCAGGGTAAGGCCAATCCCTTGCCCGTCTTTCTTTGTGCTGAAGAACGGCGAAAAAAGATTTGCTGTTTGCTCAGCGCTTATGCCAATCCCCGTATCGCTTATAACAAGGCTTTTTTTAGCGGCTGTGGTCTTAAAAATTATGGTGCCTTTTTTATCAATTGCTTCAACAGCGTTCTTTACTATGTTAATTAATACCTGCTCCATTTGTTGTTCATCGGCCATGATATTGAAAGAACCAGTAGCTAACTGAAATTCAAATTCAATTTCTTTTTCCTTGGCTTTTATTTCCATTAGTTTCGAAACGGAATCGACAAGCTGGTGTAAATTAACTGGTTTTTTATTTGCCGCAGGGAGTTTTACCAGGTCGGCAAAATTTCGCATAAAAAAATTCAGGTTATGATTCCTGTCCACAGCTACCTGTAAGGCATCTTTCAATATATTAAACTGATGGCTTTCCCAAAGTTTATCTGTTTTTAAGGCTGATTGCATGATTGAATTAACCGGGCCTACGGTATTGTTAACCTCGTGCGCCATCATCCTGATCACTTTCCCATAAACATTCTTTTCAGCAGCCAGTATTTCAGCAGTCAGGTCTTCTATCATAATAAAATGCCTCGAAAATCCCCGGTCAATAAAATGCGATTTCTGGAGCTTATAGGTATTTATCCCATCGGGTTTAACTACAATATTTTCACCAGATTTTAGGTGCTTAATTTGTTGTAATAAAACATGCTGTAATTTATCAACAGGATAGTTTAAAATATCACCTGCTTCAACTCCCAATATCTGTAAAGCTTTCGGATTTACCTGCTGCACATTATCATCAAAGTCCAAAACAACTATCCCGGTTGGCGAAGTAAATATCAGTTTCTCCAGGAAGAAATGTTGCTGCTCCTGCCTTGTACGTTCTGTTCTCAACTCATCCATCATCTGATTATAAACATCCGTTAACTGATCGATTTCATGCTTACCTGTCGACAGGAATTTCACGTTAAAGTCGCGGTCTTTTATAGCATCTACCCCTTGCATCAGGGTTTTTATGGGTCTGATAAGCTGATTATATAAGCGGATAGAAATAACGATTGAAATGATGACAAAAACCTCAGATACTATAAACCATATTTTATTATCGTTAAAAATAAAATAGGTGAGCACTAAAGCCACCAGATGTATTATTACAACAAATAAAATATACTTAGTCCTCAGTTTCATCGTACGGGATTTGGTATTTATCCAGGCGACGGTATAAGGCGCTGCGAGTAAGGCCTAATGATGCAGCAGCTTTCGAGATCTTGTTTTTATGATGTTCCATTGCCCTTTTTATCATTTCGACTTCTACCTCTTCCAATGTTAAAACACCTATTCCCGGTAATTGGATATTCCCTTTTTTTACCGGGGAAAACTCCAGTTGCGAGCGAAAATCATCAATATCAAGCTCGTCATTTTTGCTTACCAGAATGGTTCGCTCCACCAAATTTTTCAATTGCCTTATATTACCCGGCAATGGTAATTGCTGCAACCATTTTAAGGCGCTGCCAGATACTGATAAAGAAGGCCTGTTATAAATTTCCTTTAAGTTATTAATAAAATAATTCACCAGCAAAGGGATATCTTTTGGCCTGTCTCGTAATGGCGGCAAATAAATAGTGATCAGGTTTATGCGGTAAAGCAAATCTTCTCTGAAAGTCCTTCTGCCAACCATTTCATCCAGGTTTTTATTGGTTGCACATACCACGCGCACATCAACAGTTTTCGAGCGACTGTTACCCAACACTTCGTATGTTCTGTCTTGCAATACGCGTAATAGTTTAACTTGGCTGCCCGCGTCAAGGTCGCCTATCTCATCTAAAAAAATTGTCCCTTTGTTAGCCATTTCAAAACGGCCAATCCTGTCAAAACGGGCATCGGTAAAGGCCCCGCGTACATGGCCAAACATTTCGCTTTCAAATAATGAGGTAGAAATGCCGCCCAAATTCACCTTTATAAATGGTTTATTCCGGCGCAGACTATTTTGGTGGACGGCTTCAGCAATCAATTCCTTGCCTGTGCCGCTTTCGCCCATTATCAGGATTGATGCGTCCGTACCTGCTACCCGGCCGATAGTTTCCAGAATATTCAGCATTTTAGGGTCTTCTCCTATTATTTGCTGAAAGTTATAGGTTTTGTCCAGTTGTTTGCGGGTATGGTGTTCAGTCTTTTTTTCTTTTAGGTCGATTAATGTTTTAACCGATTGCAGCAAATGATCATTGCTCCAGGGCTTATTAATAAAATCATTGGCTCCTGCTTTCATTCCCATAACAGCCAGTTCAATACTTGCCCAGCCTGTAATTAATATGATGGGGATTGAGGCGTTGATCTTTTTGATCCTGTTTAACAGGTCCATTCCCTCTCTGCCCGATGTATCATTTGAAAAATTAAGGTCCAGGATGATCAGCTCCGGCTCATCTTTCTTAATGATCTTTATTGCTTCATCAGGTCCTGAACAATCAGCAACATCATACTCCTCATCCTTCAACAAAAGGAGCAATGAAGTTCTTACAGCAATATCGTCATCAATTATCAGTATCATATTAAGTACAAGTATAAGCAAACCTGGATTAATAGATTCTAAGGATTAATACAGATGAATATCTGTATAGATTTTATTGCTCAAATCATTGATTCTACCTCTGTAAATTACAAAGCCATCCATAAAAATCCTTAAAATCTGCTAAATCCCGGTTATTCTTCGTGCAGGGCCACAGCCGGATAAATTGCAGCTGCCTGTTTTCCTGGATATAACGAGCATACCAATACCAGCAAGTAAATAAATATAATCGACAGTACAAGCGCTGCTATATAAATACCGGCCTGCAGGTTAAACACATTTAACAACGGGAACTGGATAGCAAAAAACGACCCAATAATCAGTGATAAAGTTGCCAATACCATAGATTCACCAATTAATTGGGATGATACCGCATTACCAGTTGCTCCTACTGCCCTTCGCAAACCTATCTCGCCCCTTCTTTTATTAATGTTATACCAAAGCACACCAAATAGTCCCAATGCCACATTAATGATCAGAAAGCAGCTTACTATGGCAAGCACTATCATTGGTATTACATTGAATAAATTAATATTGCTTCTTTTATTGGTTAAATGCTCAATTTCAACATTCGAGTTTTTCATAAAGTTAGATACAGTTTTATAAAGATGTCCTTCGAAAGTAGCATCGGCACTTGGGTTAACTTTTACCAGGATCCTTCCAAACCAATGGAAAGCGCCAGTATCAGCTCTCGTATATTGCGCATTGCCGGCGGCTAAATAATCGCCTTTTTCCTTTACTCCCTGTATTACCCCTATTATTTTCATTTTGGTTTTATCACCATCATCACCAATTAGTTTACCTACAGCCGGAGCATTCCCAAAGAGCTCTTCCCTCATCTGATCACTAATAATAATGGGCTTGTTTTTTGAAACAGCATCTTCTTTATTAAACCAGCGCCCTTCAAGCACCTGTATATTCAGTGTTTTTTTGTAGCTGTCCTCTACCCTGTATTCATTAATGTGATCAATCTTTTTCCCTTTATAGGTTAAGCCACCCTGCGAGGTATTATCTGAAAACGGAACATTATCACTGCAGTAGCTTATTTCGTTTATCTGCGGCATTGCCTTAATGGTACTCCTTAACGTTTCGTAAAAAGTGGTAAGTGAGTCACTATTGGTTGTTTTATTCGAATTATTGTAATTAATAACCCAAACATCCTCATAGTCCAGCCCCATAGGTTTGCGGTAATTGTTGTAATAATATATCATCAGTGTAAACACTGCGAAGATGACCATGAAAGAGATCAACATCTCAGACATCAATAAAAAGTTTTGTTTCTTTTTATTCCAGATCAGTTTAAATAAATGCTTGAACATAATATGTTAATTTAAATGATTTGACAATTTTTATTGCGCTTTTAACGCGGTTACCACATTCAGTTTTGACATTCGCCACGCAGGATATACACCTGATAACACACCAAATACCAGACAGATCAACAGCCCTATAGCTAATACTGTAAAGTTGATCGATAACTCAAGATTGGCGATCAGTTTGGCATCGTTCAGTACCTGGATCACGATGAACGCCAGAATGAAACCTATCACCCCACCCAATAGCGTAAGAATTATATTTTCTACAATAAACTGGTAAACCAGAGTTTTGGATGATGCGCCGAACGCTTTACGTACCCCTATCTCGGATGAACGTTCCATTATACGGGTTATATTAATATTAACAAGGTTTAGTGTTGGCAATAACATAAATAGAAACACAAAGGTGCCCAACACAGTAAGCACAAGCGTTACACCCGATTGATCTTCATTACCGGTGTTAAGATAAGCGGCGATATATGATTCGGCGTGGCTATAAATTTTTTGAAAATCTTTACTTTCCATCGGGACCCTTGATATAAGCTGCTCATATTCATCATGAATTTTGGGCAGATCTGCTTTTGAATTAGCTAATACCACCCCCATAAACCCTCCCAGGTATCCCTTGCTTTTATAATCGGTTTTAGATACGGTGTAGGGTAAATAAAGCTGGCTGTAGGTCATGTAACTCGTTATAGGGATGTTTTTCACAACACCTATTACTCTGTACTTTACATTATCCGCCTCAATAAATTTTCCGACTACAGCAGGTACGTCCCCAAAGTATTCTTTACGCATATCTTCCGATATTACGGCTACTCTTTCGGCTGCATCAACTTGTTGCTTGTTAAATGGCTTGCCCTCGAGGAAATCGTATTCCATGATGTCCCAATAATTAGCATCGGTATATTTATAATCAACAGCTATCTTCTTATTATTGATATAAGTATTGGTTCCGTTAATATTTGAAAATATGGTCATTTTAACCGGCGTTTTCATACTGCCGGCATAATGGTTCAAAAAATAGTATGACAATGTACTTGAGGACGATGTACCCTTACCCACCTCACTCATGCGTGTAATATATAACGACCTGTCACGTTTTTTGTCGGGATAACTATCTCCTACAACTTTGTTAATAAAAGCTGTTAATACCAGTAGTATGGTTAATGTAAAACTTATACCGAAAAGGCTGATGAAGGTGAAGAACTTTCTTCTTCGCAATACCGCAATTGCTATTTTAAAATAATTTTTAAGCATGATCTTAATTTTTTAGGCTGATTAATTATTGAACCTGCGTACCATCAAATAAGCGCACCAAACGATGGGTTTTATGTGCCATGTTTTCATCGTGGGTAACCATTACAATGGTAGTTCCGTCCTTTTGGTTAAGCTGCATCAGTATTTCCATAATTTCATTCCCCATTGCGCTGTCAAGGTTACCAGTAGGCTCATCAGCCAAGATAATCTCGGGGCGGCCCACAATAGCTCTTGCAATGGCTACACGTTGTTTTTGACCACCCGATAATTGATTAGGGAAGTGTTTCACACGATTGGCTAATCCAACCTTCTCCAATGCTTCGGTGGCGAGCTGCTTTCTTTCTTTTGCCGAAACTGAACGATATAATAATGGCAACTCCACATTATCCAATACCTGCAGGTCATTTATCAGGTGATAGCTTTGGAATATAAACCCAAGCTTTTGGTTTCTGAAATGTGCCAGTTGTTTGTCAGACAGGTGATCTGTTTTTTGATTGGCAATTTTTATATCCCCTTTCGATGGCATATCTAACAACCCCATTATATTAAGCAATGTACTTTTACCACAGCCAGAAGGGCCCATTATGGATAAGAACTCGCCTTTGGCTACATCAAGGCTTATGCTATTTAGTGCCAGTGTTTCTACCGTATTTGTGCGGTATACTTTTTCTATGTTTTGTAAGGTTATCATAGTTTTAATTAGTGATTTGTTGAATTTATAAATTAGTGCGTTATTATTGTTTGATTATTAAATGTTCGTTTTCTGTTCTACCTTTTGCCATTCAGCTTTCGCCTTTACCCTTCCCTTTATTTGTAAGTTATTTTTTCGTTTCTTTCAAAGTCATACAGCGATAAATAGCGTAGTTGGTAATAGGCGCTCCAAAAATCTCGGAGCGATTGTACATAATCTCTTTTTGCCTGGTCGTTTTCCTGGAAAGCGATGCTGAGATCCGTTATACTCAAATCCCCTAAAACATATCTTTCCCTTGCTATTTTATATTTTTCCGATGCAATACTATCTGCCTGTGCTGTAAGTGCAAGCTGGTCTTTCATAACATTGAACAGGGAAACCTGGGTAACTATCTGTTGTTTAAAGGTTTGCTTATCCTGCTCAACCGAGTATT
>JABDFZ010000032.1 GCA_013286325.1 Bacteroidota bacterium
CGGATCAAACATTTATCAAGGTGTCTCCTGAAATTGTTATTCCTAACACATTCACACCCAATGGAGATGGAATAAATGACTTATGGAATATACAGGGATTGGTTGCTTATACTGAAGCTACAGTTGATATTTTTACCAGATATGGCCAAAAGGTGTTTCATTCAGTAGGCTACAGCAAACCCTGGGATGGTATTTATAACGGTAAAGAGCTGCCTGTAGGCGTTTATTATTATGTAATCGATACCAAGTTTGTGCAGCAGATACTTTCAGGCAGTGTTACCATTATAAGGTAACACTGCTGAATACTATATCATTATTCTCAGGCTTTAAACTCTTCTATATCTTTATAAAACCCCATAGCTTTTTGTACGTAATCTATACCAGAGCTTGCGATCAATCTTTTAAACCACTTATTATCCGCGTTTTCTATTCGCTGGGTTTTGTATAGCCAATAAGCTAACCAGGTAAACGAGCCAGTTATGGCTATCTGCAAAATAATAAAAGCTGGTGGTGTTGCCTGAGGGAACCATTTACTGCTTAAAAAAAACGTTGTCCAAAAAGGGAATTGCAGGTACATAATCCGGGTATGCTGAACAAGAGATAACTGAAGCTTGTTCAGTTTTTGCTGAATCTCAATTACGCTGCCATCAAAATCAATGTTGTTGATCCATACCAAATGCTTTATATAATCGGCCAGGGCTTTAACATTAATAAGAAATATAGCGCCCATAGATATAATGAAATAGTTAGCTGCTGACGAGTAATGTGCGATTGCAACAGATAATACCGAACCCAATAATACAAGGTATATAATCGCTATTACAATGCCCCATCCCTTTCTTTGTTTAAGTGATTGAAGTACCGATTGCGCTTTATAAGCCTGTAATTCGGTCAGTACTTTTTTATTTATTGCCAGCGACTGTTCTAATTTGGCGTCCTGAGCTTTCCATAATTGGATAATATCTTGTTCTTCCATAATATTTAATTTTTTATTGTTGAAAATCTTTGTTTGAGTTTATCTTTAATTCTGCCAATTTTAGTGGCAATATTTGTTGTTGAAAGTCCTAATACCTCAGCCATTTCCTTATGGCTTTTTTCTTCGAGATAAAGTATCATCAAGGCTCTTTCCAGTTCTTTTAATTCTGATAAAAATTGCTGTAACAGGCTTATATTCTGTTCTGTTTCATCTGATTCAGTTTCCTTTATAAAGAGCATCATATCTTCCGAAACTGGGAGTGAGATATCTTTCCTGCGGCTATCCTTTCTGTAAAACGATATAGCAGTATTTAGCGATATCCGGTACATCCAGGTTGACAGGCTATATTGTGGATTGTAGTTTTCAAATGATTGCCATAGCTTGATTATAATCTCCTGTACAAGATCTTTCCGGTCCTCATCGTTTTTGCAATAAGCATTTGCAACCTTATAAATGATGCCCTTATTTTTTTCTATAACTCCTATAAAATTATCGTTAAGCTTCATCACTGATCTTAAGGTTTAATTATACCGGATAAGTTAAATTTTTTTGCCCAATTTTTCACGGCCATCATTGCTTCCTGATTATGCCGTATACCTTCATGTGTTGCTCCATTTATTATAATTACTGCGCCTTTACTATAATTGGTTATAGCTGGTTTAAATGCATTGGCAGTAAAAGCTTCATCTTCGCTGCCAACCAATACAAGTAACGGAGCATTTACCGCTTTTAGCCCTTCCCTGTAATCGGCAGGAGACATACTTTCATTAGCCCGGTATGTATAATTTTTAAAAGGAATATCATCAGGTAAGTTAAAGAATAACACTGGTAGATAATCGTAATTGTGATTACCGGCAGCATTTAACATTTTGAGGCCAATAATACGCGAAATCTGTATCTTCAAAAAAGGTTCAACGCTCGTATCACTATTAGTTACAGGTGCTGTTGGCAGGGTTGGTGAATTTTGCCCTAATAAAGGTGCAAATAATATATACCCATTTGCCTGTGGTACATTCTTTTTCATTGCATAACGCAATGCAATTCCCCCACCCATTGAATGGGCCGCTATTATAATTTTATTAGCTGGGCGCTCCTTTTTAATACTTGTCAATACGTCTGCAAGGTCATCTGCGTATTGATCAATATAATCTACATCACCGGCTTTCCCTCCTGATTGTCCGTGTCCGCGAAAATCTAAAGCAATTATTTCGGCATTTGTTGCTTCGCGTAAAAGGCCTGCCATTTTATTCATCATATAGCTATTTGATAACACGCCATGCAACAGCAGGATAGTTACATTTGTATTACAGGAAAATTTTTGAGCAGACAGATGTTTACCATCCCGCATTAAAAAGTTCACCTGCGTACTTTTATAGACCTGTTCAAAACCCATATCTGCCAGTTGCTTGGCACTCATATGCGGGGAGTGATAGGGTTTAAATGCCGGATCGGGCGTATGGATAAGTTTCAGTGCCTGTATTATATTTTTTGTGCTATCGGCATCTTGTGCTGTAACCGCCTGAAAATTGGCTAATGCAAAAATGACCGTGAATATTACAAAGCAGTTTGTGATTTTTTTCATTTTAATAATTAAGAATTTGTTACTCTCAATTATTCGCACAACTGTTTAGAATATCACACTTAAAAAATAATTTGTTGTATTTTATTGAAAATGAGTAATTAAAAACAACAAAAGCAGGCTCAGATATAGAGTAAACAAAAAGAGAATGAATTACATTTAGTTCTTTTGTACAAGCGTTAACATTGCTATTTACCCTGAATATGATATTTTATTCTGTAAATATCAGTACGCCCTATGTTTGGGGTTAAATGAGAGCTAAAATATAAATACCCCGGTTGTTTAAAATTTACCGAAGGGCCAAATGTCCAAAACTCCCTGGCATTTATTTGTGCAGGTAATTTAATGGGATTTGTGAATTTATTCTCTATTTTAAAAGAGATATAAAGATCAGCCTTTGCATCTTTACCTTTTGACGAAGTAAAAACGAGAGCATTTTCTGGTAATAACACTGCATCAAAATCGTCAGCAGCACTATTTACTGAAGCGCCAACATTAACTGGTTTTGCAAAACCCGATTTAAGTATTTTGGCCATAAAAAGATCCTGTCTGCCAAAACCCCCATGTCCGTTGGAAGAAAAAATAAGATACTTACCCGCTTTATCAGTTACAGGCGCCCATTCGTTACCTGTTGTATTTATTTGGTTACCTAAGTTTACGGGTATACCAAATGTATTCGCAACGGTATTATAAGGCACGAAATAAATATCATCACCTCCAAAACCTCCTGGCCGGTTTGAAAAAAAATACACTCCTTTTCCATCAGGAGAAAAGAAAGGATCAAAATCATCCGAATCACTATCAAAGGTTACTCGGGTTGGGTTTGACCATTTCCCATTTATATTGTCTGATTGCCAGATGTCATTATCCTTTTTATCCTTTATCCAATCAATTCCTCCCCAAAGCATCTTTTTGCCATCCGGGCTAAACGTAATTTTAACATCCGCATTCCTGGTAGAGACAAGATTAGGCAGAAACAATTCGGCAGTATCAGCAAAGACTATTTGTTGACATTTAACTATAGTTATGCCAAGCAAAAAAGCAAAGGTTGTTATTATAACCGCTATTCTGATTCCAAAAAGTGTTTTCATTTTATCAGGATGCAATATATTAATTATGCCAGCAAATTCACAAACTGCCGCATATCAAGGGGGTTGTTTTTTTGTTTGTTCTGATCTTTTTTCAGGTTGGCCATTGCTAATATTTTATCAAGTTCTTATATATCCTATATTTGAATACCAACAGCACTTAAAACGCCCTTATGAACCTGATCAGCAATTTTAAATGCTATTTGATATATGTTTTCATAATGGCTACTGGGTTGAACCTTAGGGCGCAGGAGGCAAAAACGGTTAATGACACATTAGAAAATCTGATAAATACTACATTAAATAGTAAGGCGACAAAGCTCTTTATTCATTACGATAAAACTATCTACCTACCCAATGAAACCATTTGGTTTACGGCTTATCTTCTGAATAATGAAGCTCATCCAAATAAAGCAGATATTCTTTCGGTGGCCCTGGTAAAAAATAATGATCATACCATTGCCATTCAAAAGAAATTTGTTATTGCCGAGGCAACTTCCTTTGGAAGTATTTTAATTCCGGATACTATAGCAGCCGGGGATTATTCTATCATTGCTTATACTAATCATTTTGTAAAAATTAAGCCAGATGAACTATTTACACAGCGTATCACCATCAAACGAGTTGGAGAGCCGGTTGCAAAGGTTTTGCCGAAACGGGCAGATACCATCAATATCCAGCCCAACCCAACTAAAGTTACTTTAAAGTTTTATCCGGAAGGAGGTGATCTGGTCGCAAACTTGCCGGCGTTCGTTGGCTGGGAATCTAAAGACCAATCCGGTACACCCATAAAATTAAAAGCAGTTTTATTAAAGGATGGAGAATTTATTGACACGATTGAAACCTCGGCATTTGGAATGGGGAAATTTTTTATGAAGCCGAAATATGGAAGCCGTTATGAAGTAAAGGTGGTTGACAATAATTACCAGGGAGTAAAAGATTTGCCTGCTGTGACTGATAAAGGAGTAGCACTTACCCTACCCGGTGCACTAACGAATGACACATTATTTTTAAAGGTTGCAGGTACACTATCAGGCAAGCTTCATATCGTTATTCATAACACTACAAAAGTATTTTACGCATTGGCCAACGTGGAAATGCAAAACGGCAAAGTATTTAAAATAGCCTTAGACAGCTTGCCCCGGGGATTAGCAGCAGTTACCATCTTCAACGAAAATCTGCAGCCGCGCGCCGAGCGCATATTTTATGCCCACTATGATGACCAGCCGGCTGTCAATATAAAAACTGACGCTCAAAAATATGGTAAAAGGCAAAAAGTTACTTTAAAGTTCAGCTTAAACTCAAATACCGCCACGCAAGCCCTTATATCGGTAGCATGTGTTCAGGCAAACAGGATCGACAGAGGAAACTTTAACAATATAGATAATTACGGATACTTAAATAATGAACTAAATTTTCTTCCTGCAGCATTGAATGGTAGCGAGAACTTATTAAAAAGAAAAGAATACCTAGAAAATGTACTGCTGATACGGGGTTGGAGAAGATACATTGATACTACAACACTACCTAATAAACTATCGGATTCCACTCCCCTGCTTACAGGTACAGTAACTATTGGCAAAAAACAACCGAAAAAACCAATGGTATTAACGCTTATGGGCAACTCCAAAGTATTTTTTGTTAATACCGATAATTCAGGAAAATTCAACATTCCCGATGAGAACCTGACAGTGCCCGACGGTAAAACTTTGGCTTTGTTTGCTACCGGGGGTAATACATTTATCACTCGCATCAGCTTAACCGATCCATTTGTCTATATCAACCAGTTTCTTGCCGACAAATTGCCAGCCTTTGATCAGCAGATTTTACCCGGCGAAAAATTTATTGATCCGGAGATATCCATCGCGCAAAATCAGGTATTGCTTAAAGAAGTTAAAGTAAAAGCACGGAAAGACGATCAACTTTATAATGTTGCAGTTACTCCAGGTTTTCATACAAATGCGTGCGGCGATTATGTTTGCAAATTCAATGGACTGAATTGCCCCTATCCTGGCCACACAAAATTTGGCACTGCTCTTCCAATAAATGGTCACAGATATTGGAGACACAGCCTTACTACACATGATGGCTGGCTTGATTATAATGTACCGATCGTTTATGCTGGGTGCGAGACTAAAAACCTAAGCCTCATCCGTTTTAACGGAGTAAATTTAAGTAAGGAATTTTATGCCTATAACAACACCGATATCAATGCATCTGATCCTCTATATAATTCCACTTTGTACTGGAAACACCAGGTTAGCTTAACAAAAGGAAATCCAACAGAGCTTAGTTTTTATACAGGAGACATCAGCGGAAGCTTTAATATCATTATACAGGGCATCGCCGATAATGGCGTAGTTTATAATGAGGGCAAATTTGATGTTATAAAGTAAATCCCTATTTGGCCGGACTAAAATCAAAGTTCCAATGAATTTTTGCATTACTTAAGCCATTCTTCTATGATGATTTTCGATTAATTTTTTCCAGACATTTGTATAACTAAATTATTAGTTATACATTGAGCCCGTGAAACACCTTTTAAAATATTTTTTTAAATCGATGATTTCTTCAATTTATCTATAAAGTATTTCCCATTGTTTCTTACTCATTTTAAATCTATTGTAACGGCATTAATCTAATGTTTATGAAAAGAATTACCAGTATATTGTTTGTATTCTTGTTTTTTACTGCCAGTAAAACGCATGCCCAAAAAGTTCATATAAATATAGTAACCACTGGCTATCACGGAGATGCACGAGTATTTGATCCGGCTGTGAATTACGATCCTAAAAATTTTATTTCAATTATCCATTTGGACAAGAACGGAATGGCGACTTATACTGCTGATCTCTCCAAACCAAGATATATAAGCCTCAGTTTCATACTACCGGGTGGCATGTATCCCCGATATACGCTCTACCTATCGCCGGGTAATGACCTGTTGTTTAAGATTGAATTCGCTAACAACGTACCTACTATAAGTGTATCGGGGAAAGGAAGCAATAATAACCAACCTGAAATATTTGCACTGACCAATATTGACCTGTACAAATTTAAAGAAGATAAATCGCCAGACCGGGTCATCGCTGCTATAAAAAATCAGGAGGCGCGTAATGCTGTTACTCTAAAAGAGTATATCAAACAATATAAACCTTCGTCCGATTTTATTAAAAACGCGTGGCTCAACTGCCAATATTTCGCACTAAGCAACTATTACGAATTTTCTTATGTTAAATTTCATTCTCCTGAAAGCAATCCTGATTATAAAAAATGGCAAAGAATTAAAGATAGTTTGCTAATAAAACATCCAATTAATAATGATGGTGCTTTAACTTCCTTTAACTACGAACATTTAACAGATTGGTTCCAAATTCAGGAACCTTCAATTTTAATGAACCAAGCGACGAAGCAGCAATCCGCTGATTTTTACAGAGACTGGTACCATACTACAGTTGACAAGGGGAAAAAAATTTATGCCAGTGAAAGCAGGAACCTTTTTATTGAAAGGGTAATCAATAAATATTTCAGCGGAAAAACCGCGGAACTGGTGTATGCACAAATGCTAAGGTTTCACCTGCGCTTTAATCATTACGAGGATATTGATCTGGTCTTTAATCATTTTAAACAAAAATATCCTTCAAGCAGCTATATCCCGGCATTTAGTATCGCGATAGCTGAAGTAGCCGCCAAAAAAGCACAAACCTTAAACAACAACATGGTATTTGTTGCTGATAACGGCACCAGGTTAAATACGCTGGAAGATGTGATACGGTTAATGAAAGACAAAACAGTTTTTGTGGATATGTGGGGCACATGGTGCAGTCCGTGTCGTGAGGAACTTAAAAAATATACTCCTCAGATAAGAGATCATTTCAAGGACAAAAATATCACCTTTTTGTATATCGCTAATAAAGATATTGGCCATAGCGAAGAATGGAAAAAAGTGATTGCTTATTATAAAATAAACGGCACCCATATTTTGGCTAATCAAAATCTGGAAAAGGATATCATGACCAAACTAAAAGCAACCGGTTATCCAACTCATTTTATTATTAAAAAAGACGGCTCTTTTAAAAAGATAAAAACACAGGACGGATCGCAAACGCAGCAAGTTATCAAAGAAATAGAGGCCGAATTATAATGTATGTGACCTGATTGTTTATGGTGGATCAAACACAACCTATAAGCTATTATTAAATATGTGTTAAAAAGTGATTACTATAGCAATTGATGACCGGAAATTTAAAATTATTGTTGAAATTAAGCCGGTCAAATAAATTCTTATACTGTGATAAAATCCCATTCTACCCCCAACAAGGCTGATGCTGTTTTGATAGGCGCCGGCATCATGAGCGCTACGCTGGCTGTATTATTAAAAGAACTTGATCCCGGCATGACTATAGAAATTTACGAGCTATTGGACAGCCCCGCACAAGAAAGCTCAAATGCCTGGAATAATGCCGGCACCGGGCATGCAGCACTTTGCGAGTTAAATTATACGCCAGAAAAAAAGGATGGCTCGATTGATATCTCAAAAGCACTTGAAGTGAACACCGAGTTTGATCTGTCGCGCCAGTTTTGGGCTTACCTGGTAAAAAGAGGAGCTATTAATAATCCTCAATCCTTTATTAATGCTGTACCACATCTCAGCTTTGTTCATGGCGCCGAAAATGTGGCTTATTTAAAAAAGCGTTTTGAAGCGTTGATCGCTAATCCCCTTTATCATGGAATGGAATTTAGTGATGACAAGGATGTGATTAAGGATTGGATACCGTTGATTATGGAAGGACGCGACCCGGAAGAACAAGTGGCTGCTACCAGGATGCTAACCGGCACCGATGTGGATTACGGCGCACTTACCCGTATTTTGCTTGATTCTTTGGCCAATACAGATGGGGTCACTATCCATTATCATCATCGTGTGCAGGATCTTCATCGTGAAGGGCAGAACTGGAATTTAAAGATAAGGAATGAAACAACCGGCAATCATCACCATATTAATGCCAAATTTGTTTTCATAGGGGCCGGTGGTGGCTCTTTAGCCCTGTTACAAAAATCGGAAATTCCTGAGGCGCATGGCTATGCCGGGTTCCCGGTAAGCGGTGTTTGGTTGCGCTGCGATAATGAAGAGCTTGCCAGCCGGCACAGCGCCAAGGTTTATGGTAAAGCTTCGGTCGGCTCACCGCCTATGTCGGTACCGCATCTTGACCAGCGCCATATTGATGGTAAAATTGCGTTGCTTTTCGGACCGTATGCAGGCTTTTCAACCAAGTTCCTGAAACATGGTTCATATCTTGACCTCTTTGGTTCTATCGACCCTCATAATATATTGCCCCTACTTGCTGTAGGCCGCGACAATATGGCGCTTACTGAATACCTGATAGGCCAGGTTCTGGAATCAAAAGAAGCCCGGTTTGCTGCGTTAAGAGAATTTTTCCCGAATGTAAACGAAGATGACTGGTATATAGAAGTGGCCGGGCAGCGTGTACAGATAATTAAAAAAGATGCTGAGCACGGCGGCATCTTACAATTTGGTACGGAGTTAGTCGGTGCCGCCGATAAGAGCATTGTTGCTATGCTGGGTGCTTCTCCCGGCGCTTCGACAGCAGTTTGGATAATGGTAGAGGTACTTAAACGGTGTTTCCCCGATAAAGTAAATGTAAATGATGGTGAGTGGACTGCAAAATTAAAGGAAATGATCCCATTATATGGCAAATCGCTTATTGATAACCCGGAACTTTGCCTGCAGCTAAGGGCAGAAACAGCCACTATATTAAACATTAAAAATATTGCATAATGATCAGGGCCTATCATATTTATACAGGCGAAGATGGTAACTCCTATGTAAAACGCGGCAGTATTATGGATGGCGCTTTGGTTGATGCCGATCATACTTTTTTTAAGGAAACCCCTGCACATTCATCATTCGACTGGCATACGGCGCCTGTAAACCAGTATGTAATTACGCTTTCGGGCGTTCTTGAATTTACTACTAAAACCGGCGAATCATTCATTATTTATCCTGGCGACATTCTGTTGGCCACAGATATTACTGGCACAGGGCATAAATGGAGGTTAATTAACGATGAACCATGGAAACGGGTTTATGTAATTTTTAAACAAGGTGCAGATACTCATTTTATAGAGGGAGATGAAAGCTCCGGTGGTTAATTGTAAAACAAAAAGCGCTGACAATTGTCGGAGCTTTTTGTTTTACAGAGTTCTGATTGGCAAAATATTTTCGAGTCATTTTTTGCAGTGTTTAAGGATTTGCTATATGTGCTTATAAACCCTAAATTTAAGACCATGGACTTAACGACCACCTTCCTTAAATCTAAATGAATGAAACCAATTAAAATGATTAATCTCACTGTAGCGTTTGGGGCATTATTTTATATGGGATGGAGTGCAAGCCCAGCCATAGCTCAGCCACCAACCCGCGATCCACATACGCCTGGTTATGTATCGGCTACAGAATTACAGGATGGCACCAATCCTTCGCCCAAAGCCAATGGAAATTTTATTATCGGTCCTACACATCAGCCAGCACCTGAAGCGACGGTACAGGCTAACGTACCGCAGGGGACGATATACCGTTTTACAATCGAGTCGAAGGACAGCAAAATTTATCCCGGCATTGCCCGGGAACCAAATACATTTGGTACTCCTGACCAGACAAACCCTGCTAAATTAATCGTTACTACAAGCCATCCTGCTCCCTACACCCGTCAGGTGGCTGTGTATGTCCCCAAACAGTATGTCCCCGGTACCGCGGCACCGTTCATTGTTGGCGCCGATGGGCCCGATAATTTACTTTTTACCGTATTAGACAACCTGATTGCCGAAGGCAAAGTACCGCCAATGGTCACTATATCTATAAGTAATGGCAGCGGCGACGCACAGGGCAGCGAACGTGGACTGGAATACGATACCATGAGCGGCACATATGCAGAGTTTGTTGAAAAAGAAATATTGCCGCTGGTGGAAAGCAAATGCCAGATAAAACTGACCAAAGACCCAGCGGGTCGCGCCACGATGGGCGGCAGTTCGGGTGGATCATGCGCCCTGATCATGGCGTGGTATCACCCGGAATTATATCACTTGGTGCTCAATTATTCGGGTACTTATATCAACCAGCAATGGCCCTGGAACCCGAAAACACCGCAAGGCGCCTGGGGATTTCATGAAACTATCATCCCGAAAAGCCGCCTAAAACCATTGCGAATTTGGATGGAAGTTGGCGACAGGGACCTTTTTAACCCAAACGTAATGCGTGATGGTATGCACGATTGGGTATTAGCTAATGAAAATATGGCCAAGGCACTCGCTGCCAAAGGCTATCAGTACCAGTTTATTTTCGCCCGAAACGCCGGGCACGTTGATAATAAAGTAAGAAAACAAACGCTTCCCGAAGCGCTGGAGTGGCTTTGGAAGGATTATCAGCCTGTAAAGGCGAAAAGCAAAAACTAAAAGCAATAAAATGAGAAAATTAATCTTCGCTATCAACATCAGCTTAGATTGCCCGAATGTTTCGAGTGCCTCAACATGACACCAATAGCTTAAACCATTCTGTCACTGCAGAGTCCTCTGTGAGAGACCCTGCAGAGACAGAAGTTCCTTAATTTCAATTAATGGCGACATATTCGTTCGATTTATAAAAATCAAATATAGACGGTGAATTATCGTTAATCAAATTTAGTTAAATACGCTTAAGGAAGCTCATAATCAAATACATATGAATGTCCGCCTTTGGAATCTATAATGATCTTTAGTTCACCGCTAATCCCGGTAAGTTCACCTGTGCCCGTACCTGCTACAACAACGATCTTTATTATGCCGCTGGCGGCATCGCCCTTCTTCATCGTCGCATTGTGCGTAAAATAGAAGCTTCCGCTTTTACCTCCTAGCTTTCCGTCAACTTTTTCCAGCGCCACATAGGCCATCGTACCGGTACTTTCAACCAGGCTTGTAAGCATCGATCCTTTCGAGGTACCAGCCAGGTCACCGCTCCATTTTTTGTCAATCGTAAACCGGCCAATGCCTGCATCTTTTTCAATCTGAGTTGTCTCAGCTGGGTTGACCTTTACTTCAAATGTTCCTTTTGCTTGCATGTGTTTTTCTTTTTTAATAGTGTTAATTGGTCCGTTTATTATCAAAGTTGTTGAAATAGCCCCGGTAACCAATACTTTAAATAAGACATTCATATGGTTATAATTAATTATCTATGATTCTGAACTGTCTCTTTTTCCGGTATATCACCCGCTGTTCACCAATCAAAAATATAGTTGCCATTGACAACCCTATGTCAGCAGTAAAGAAAAAACTGCAATAAGTAAATTAATTATCACCAGTTATTGAAGAATATAGTTAGTTAGCGCCTTTGACCCGGCCTTTTAAATCATCAGCACCGCTTACGTGTTCTGGTCTTTTAATCAGGCTACTGCCAAAATTGTAAGTAAAAGTCAATCGCGCTATTCTGGTTTCAAATTTCCCCCGGATGTCTATATCATTAGTTTGGTACTTACTCGTTAAATCTTGCCTTAGCGTATTGAACAAATCGCTAACGGAAAATTTCAGGTTGGATTTTTTGTCGCTGAAATTGTAACTAAACCCTACATCGTTAGAATAATGAGACTTGATCAGATCGATCCCATAGATAGATGAGGATTCGTATTTCGTCATAAATTCTGCCTTGGTATCTTTACCAAGTTGAAAGTTTTGCGTCAGCTGTCCCAGAAAAGCAACTTTACCATTATCTAAGTTTCCACCAAGTAAAAGATTGGATTTGTTTGTTACGTAAAAGCCCGTTGCGTTTATATTGCCGGTCCACCATTTTGTTATGGTAAACGGACTGCTTGCATTCACATTGTAATTAGATTGTTTTTGAAGGTTCCGACTGGTAAAAACAACTACCTTAGTGACCGGGTCGGTCAGTAACAACTGCGTGATTACATCGGAAGTCTGGCTATAACCTATACTTAGGTTGATGGTTTTATTATAGGTGTAATTCAATTCGAAATTATTTGAATATTGAGGATTTAAAAAAGGGTTGCCCTTTCCGGAAGTATAAGAATCAATATAATAAATAAATGGGTTAAGATCCTCATAATTAGGCCTATCTATCCGGCGTCCATAAGAAATGCCTATTTCATTTTTTTCATTTATCGTTTGATTGATAAATATGCTCGGAAAAAAATCCAAATAGCTGCGGTGAACCACCTGATTCTGTGTATATAATTCACCCTTTGAATCGGTATGCTCGGAACGCAGGCCGATTTGTACTGTAGTTTTTTCAAACGATTTATTTAAATTCAGATATGCGGCTTCAATTTTTTCGGTGTAAACAAAATGATTCGTCAGGGTGGTGTCATTGACATAATTGCCGTTAACCTGTTTTTGCGCCTGCAAATCATTGTCTGTTTTTACGTTACTATACTTTGCCCCAATTTCCAGCTTAAGTTTATTGGCAAGCGGGTAAACATAATCAAGCTTTGCAGCATGAATGGTAATAACCGATGGTAACTGATTTCTCAATATTGCCGGCGCACTCATTGCGCTTCCATCCGAAAGGAAAAAGCCTGTATTATACTGCGCATTTGCATTATTATTAATTTTTGAATAGTCAATGTCGACGGTCAATTCCTGGCCAGCTGTGTCTACTTTAAATTTATCATTCAGGTTTATCGCAAAGTTCCGGTAAGTTTGCGGTATCTGCGCAGTTGTGATTTGATAGGAATCAACCTGGCCGGGTTTTGCGCCAATGTAGGTGGTACTCAAATTGTCGTCAAACTCACTATTAAAATAACCATTAACAAGAAACCCAATATTATTTCTTTTACTCATGTCGTAATCTGCACCGAACTGGTAACTGTTGTTATGATTTGTGGTAGGGAATGTTGATACCTGGTTGAAATAGGTGTTAATACCTGGGGTGTCTGTTACATTCCGCCGGGTATTAATATCACGATAAAGCTTATTATCGTTATGACTGAAGGTTGCGAAAAGATTGAAAGCGTCTTCTTCATGGTTCAATGAGAATGTAGTATTATCGTTCCAGTGTCGGCCATAAGCGGTACCAACTGTAACCGTACCATTGGTACCTGCCTGATGATTTTTTTTAAGTTTGATATTGATGATACCCGAATTACCGGCTGCATCATATTTCGCGGAGGGGTTTGTTATGATCTCGATAAACTGAATAGTATTCCCGTTAGTTGATCGCAGTAAAGAACTGAGTTGGGCCGGTGAAAGGTAAGTAAGTTTATCGTTTAACATCACGGTAACACCCTTTTTACCTTTTAAGGAAATATTATCGTCTTTATCTAATGTAACACCCGGAGCCCGTGCTAAAATTTCTAATGCAGAATTTCCTGAGGCCAGCACACTATTGGCGACGTTCATAATTGTACGGTCGCTTTTCCTTTCTATCAAAGGCTTACTGGCAGATATTGTCACGATATTCAGTGTTTGGCTTGCGATATATATTTTCAGAGGAGGTATTATAATCGATGAACCTTCCGATATCAGAAACGGTCCACTCGTTAACGTCTGGTATCCTACATTACTGGCTTTAATCACATAAGTTCCGACAGTGATATTCGTTAGGGTAAAAATGCCTGTTTCATTGGTTAGCGTTCCTTTAATTATTGTTGAGTCCGGCATTCTCAATAAGCTTATTGTTGCAAAATCAACCGGTTTGCTTTTTTCATCAATCAGCGAGCCAGTAACGCTAATTTGCGGTTTAATGCTTTGTGCCATGACAGTTACGGCACTTAAAATAAATAGTAAGAGAAAAACAAAATGTTTTAAAGTAAAATTTTTCATAATAAATCATGTTGTGATTTGTGCGGAATATCCTTGAAAGACTGTCAGCAGGTATACAATAGGGTGATGAGATTTAACTTAAGTGCATACTTATCTGGTTATTTCAGATTCACCAGCAAGGGCATAGCCAACCACCAAATTCCTTAAGAACATGTGAATATCCCGGTGAGTATTTTAAGCTCGTATTATACTCACCGGAGTTTTTCAATAAAAATCAGCTTCGAAGCCACCCTGCTGTTTGTCGACTGTGTCTACGAATTAGTCATAAGCGTAGTCTTAGACTAAAGGAATAATGGAGAGGTAGCTCCTGGGGAAATCCCGGTTATACTGGCACGTATTTATTAAGTATTTTCCCGTGTTTAAAAGCGATTGAGCTTTCCAGTTCCAGTACCTTTCTATCCTTAAAAATAGGAAGTCCGCTACCGATGGCTACGGGGCTAACGATAAGGTAATATTCATCTATGAGGTCGAGGCTGATAAGTGAGCTAACAAAATTGGCACCGCCGTAAACAAGGATATCCTTGCCGGGTTGTTTTTTTAGCGCCTGCACTGCTGTGGCCAGGTCGCCGTTTTCCACTTCGATGTTGCGACCAGAAAAGGTTGTTTCACTGTGGCTAAAGACTATCTTACGATAATTCGCTATCAACTGCGCCAAAGAGTGCCAGGGGTTGTCGGGCAGGTTATCGGCCACATTTTCCCAGTACGCACAGAATGTAGAAGCAGCAAGTTGGCGGCCCATCAGAAAGGTATCGCAGCCAGTGGCAAGTTCGACGCCGAAACCGATAACCTGTTGTAAGGCCTCTGAGTCGTCTTTGCCAGCTATGAACGCCCAATCGAGCTCACCATTTGGCCCGGCTACAAAACCATCAATGGTTATTTGCATTTGTAATTTTAATTTTCTCATATAACTCGTTTTTTAAATTTGATTGTATTTGTCAGGTATTTCTCTTTGTGTTCGTGCTTTTCTTATTCCGAAGCCAGTAATTCATCCAATTGGTTATAACCCATGATAGTACCTTCTTTAAAGCCCCTTTCGGCGAACATTCTAATGGTGGCCTCATCGGTAAAGGTTTTCACTACATCGACTTTCGTTTTATTACTGTTAATGGATGAGAAGGTAGTCTCGGTGTATGATTTTGCCCCATCGGCAGCGGTGTTACCGTCCTCATCCGAAAACATATTTATTGATGAAATAGAACTACCTTTTTCTATCGCGGTAAATTCAATACAGGCCCAGTGTTTCTGCCCTTCGGGGCTAACCATGGCATATAGCCATATTCCACCAACGGTGAAATCCATTATTTTGGTTTCGGCAGTCCATGGTTTCGGCGCAATCCATTTTTCAATCAGGGCAGGTTCTGTCCAGGCTTTCCATACTTTTTCAATTGGGGCGTTAAACTCGCGGCTTATATGAATCGTTTTAGAGGCCAGGTCTGGCTCGAATACAAAATTGTTTATCATGCTTGTTTAAGTTTATAATTCATTTAATAAGTTGTCTAATTGGTCAAAACGGATTTCCCACAACTTGCGGAAAGCTTCCATCCAATGGTCTATTTCTTTCATTTTATCAATATTTAGCTGGTAAAAAATTTCACGTCCGCGTTGATCCTGATTAACAGCACCGCATTCAGCCAGTATCTGTATATGTTTTGATACTGCCTGCCTGCTGCTGCCGAAATGCCCGGCTATAGCATTAGGTGTCATGGCGCCTAAAGTCAATAAGGTAAGTATGGCCCTGCGTGTAGGGTCGGCTATGGCCTGGTAAATATCTCTTCTAATATCCATTTGCAACTATTTGATTGCAAATATATATGCAATTATCTAGTTGCGCAAATATTTTTGAAATATTTTAAAATAGTATGCTGGTTGACAACAAATAACGTTTGGAAAATCGGGGTGACAGGATTAGTTATGTTGATCCTGAGGGGAGGAAATACAAGAAAACCGCTCCCTACACTGGGTTTTTATCTTTCCGATATAGAAGGATTAGTTGGCGCTGATCCTGGGATGAAGCATTACAGTGCAATAGAAAGTTCAGTACCAGGCGCTTTTGGAATAGAATAAAGGTTGACAGAACACCTCATTCTAACTCGTCCATTTAAATTAATTTTATAATTATAACGATTTGTTCAGCCGAAATATACTTAGATACCTGATTGCTTTTTAAGACGTTCAATAGTTTTATCAATACGTACCCAATAAAGAACAGACCATTTATTTTTGATATCCCATTTGGAATAAATCAGGTATTTGCCATCAGGGCTAACTTGGGGAGAAAACTCTGCATGCTTAGTGTTAATTTGAGGGCCAAGGTTAATAGGTTTGGTCCAGGTTCCATTTTTACGGAGGAAGGAAACATATAAGTCATCCCAACCGTAGCTACCGGCGCGTTGAGAACTGAAGATCATATAACTTTTGTCCGGCGCGATAAAGGCGGAATACTCATCCGCTGAACTATTCAGTTCAGTAATATTTAAAGCTTTTAAATACCTGCCTTTTTCCGGTTTTGACATATAAAGATCATACCCACCTTTGCCGCCTGGCCTTTTGGAAGTAAATATTAATGTACTATCTTTTGCCATTGTAAATTGCCATTGATCGGCCCCTGTATTAACCGGAGGTCTTAATTTTACAGCAGAACTCCAGGCATTTTTTCTGCGTGTGCTATACCATATAGCCGATGGGTGCGTTACCCAATTTGACGATCCAAAATAGATAGTTTTGCTATCCGGAGAAAAAACAGGACCAAAACCACCCGCTGATTTCATGAATGGCAAAACCTCAGGCACTGACCATTTGCCGGCATCATACCTAGTGTACCATATTTCAAAATGCGACCAGTGTTCGTTGGTAGTAGTAAAGCAAAATTGTTTTCCATCAGGTGAGAAAGCCGACATCAGCACATACTGCTTATCTTTTGAAATAATTGTGGGGGCAAATTTTTCAGGCAACTCTCCGGGTGGCTTCAGGCCAAAATAATTAACCTTTTCACTTTGTGCATAGCATACATGAATAATAAATAGTATTGCAACAATCAGTTTTATCTTTTTCATTCCTTTGGCCACTCTATTCATTATATTATTCCCTTATTCTTATGCTTTTGATAGTAAGTGTAAATCTATAAAACAGTAGTGATTAAGAGTTTTAACATGATTAAGCTTATGACGGTTTCCAAGGACTTGTTATACGGCTAGTCAAGCTTGCCTATTGAAAAACTTCCACTGTCCCTCCGAGACGACTTCTACCTCACCGGCTACAACTTTGATCGCGGTTTCTTCGTCGATCGCATAAACGTCTGAAGGGATTTTTGCAGCCCATTTTTCCGCATTTAGCCCGCAAGAGTCCTGGAAGCCAGGATTATTAAAGTGTGGAATGACCGCGAAATCAGTCAGCCCTGCGCCTTTACCTATAACAAGCGGCTTGCTGATTTCGCCTTCTTCTGTGTTGAATACCACATTTTCTGTACTCAGAGGCGTTCCGCTACCGCCTCTCGGATTACTGTAGGTTTCGCCAAAGATAGCGTTTACAGCCATACTGCCTGCACTTACACCAACATAGACAAGGTTTTTGTTTAAAGAAGTCAATACTTCTGCAAATCCTGATTGTTCGAACCAGTACGCCAAATACAGTGGATCGCCGCCCCAAACCAACAATGCATCGGTGTCCTCTAACGAAGATACCCAGATATCTTTTTTAACACTGGGAAGTGCAGTGAGCTCGAGGAGACCCATTGTTTTCCAGCCTATGTCAACGAGAGCACCTTTCATTTTTCCTGCAATCGGCCACCAGGCATAGTTCGGACCGCCCATGAATGGGTAAACGCCCGTAGGAACGAACAGTGCGCCCGACTCACTGATAGGCTTGCCCAAAAGCTGTTCGAGCGCGTCCCTTATACATTTATTGGAAATACCGGAAGAAGTTAAGAGTAGCTTGGTCATGAGAACAAAAATAATTGTTAATATCGAATAAATTAACATCAATCACGACAAAATGGGAGTATTCAAGCCAATGTTCGGAAAAATAAAAAGCCTCACCCGTTTTTAACAGGCGAGGCTAATTGTATCGTCGGGGTGGCAGGATTCGAACCTGCGGCCTCCACATCCCAAATGTGGCGCGATACCGGGCTACGCTACACCCCGTTTCTTTAAGGTCTGCAAAGGTAACCTTTAAAATTACTGCCGCAAATATTTTTTTTAAATAAATTTTACTCATTTTTTTATGGCTTGGTCTGATGAAATAAATGGACTTATGAAGTTCGAATTTTATTGGTTTTATAGCGGCTATGACTCAATAAGTTAGCTTGCTGCCTTAGGGAGTGATTGCGTTTTTAATTTTATTATTGAAATTTTATATGGTAGTTGTAACAGACCACCTAATGATAATAATTGCTATTGCAATAGCACATATTAATCCGAGAACAACCAATGTCCAATAAATAAAACTTTTCATCAAAATGCAGATCTTAAAATGGTAATGTTATAATATCCATACCACTGTACTGTAAATAAGGCTAAGCTATAGGCAATTAAGTTATTACTTAAATTACTCCTACTATATATTTCACAGAGAATTACCACACAACACGCCTTATCTCCGAGCAATTATCAAATCAGATGCCAAGATAATGACTTATATTGAATAAAAAGGTGTAATGTTGAACAAAAAGGCGCATAAAATCACTTCAGATAGCGATTTTAAGTAAAAGTGACGAGTTCTTTCAAGTTGTTTCCTGCTACCTTTTCCAGTTATTCACCTTTCTTTTTACTTTTTGGGGTTGGTTTAGGCTTTAACGTGTTTACATAATTATAACTGATCGCAAAATAAGAAAGCAGTTCTTCTATTCGCTGCAAAAGGCTATCAGGCACTACTACATATTCTTTTTGTATAATGCCGTAGTTTTCCACTAATCTGGTTTTATATTTTTCCAAAAATTTCACCCTCTCATCTACAGGCAGCTTAAGTGCTAAATCATCCTGTTTTGATAAAAAGCTATACATATGCCCGTTCAGTGAGGTATATGGTATGGTATCCCCTTTCATAACGGCATTAGGATGCAGAGCAACAAGCTGGTTATAAAGGGCGACTTTTTCTTCCCTGGTAATTGTTGAATCTTCCATAATTAAGTTATTAAATGTACGATTCTACCGGGATTTGCAACAGTAATACATATCAATATTCTTTAAGTATTAAAGCCCTGGCAATGCAAATAGAGGCCCCTTAATCTATATACAATTCCCCTTCCATAGTAATTACGGATGAACCGTTTACCCAAATACCTTCAGCCGTAACTTTAACCTGGATGGAAGACGGGTGATTTACTTGTACACCTTGTAAAATCTGGTAGGGTTCGTTAATTGAAATATAGCCAATTCTATTCAGGTATCCTGCTAGTGGCCCGGCAGCAGTGCCGGTTGCCGGGTCTTCATTAATGCCAAAAGCAGGATTAAAAAAGCGGGTCTCTGCCATATAACATGTTTCAGAACTGTCGGTAGTAAACAGGTAAAACCCCTCGAAGCCATATTGTGCTGAAATATCCTTTAAAAGATCATTGTTAGGAATTGCCTGTTTCAGATAATCGCCATTTTTAACAGGAACCATTAAATGGGCAACTTCTGTTTTTACAACAGTTGGCACCCAATCGTAAAGGGCAAGGGCTTCTGCGTTGAGTCCGAGCGCCGCTGCAACCCTACTAGCAGGAACAGTGTTTTGTATTTCGGGAGGCCGCTGTTTCATAGCAACAAAATGAAGCCCATTTTGCATAGTAGCAACTAACGGAATTTTCTGATCCTTAATAATGACCCATTGATCTCCCTCCTGCTCACGAAAAATATCCCATTCTTTCAAGAGAGCGAGACATACTGCACCTAGTAAGTTATGGCCTGCCCCGGTTACTTCATAAAACCCGGGTGTAAAGGACCGTACTTTAAAGGCTTTATCAGCAGTAGAATAATAGACGAAGGATGTTTCTGAATAGCCAAATTCTCTTGCAATAAAATAGTATTGTGCTAATTCAAGTTCTTCTTCGCACCATACAACTGCTAAAGGGTTTCCCTTATACCGTTGATTGGTAAATACATCGAGTATATAATAATTCAATTTTTTCATTTCTCTATTATGTAAGTCTTCGTATCAAAATGGCTCTGATCTAGCGCCATTGTTTTTTTGACAAATTTATGGTTCAATTAATGCAAACCATCTGTAACTACAAAGGATGTTTATGTAACTTTAGAGGATGTTGAATCAGCATTTATTACAGCCATTTGAGGTACAAGTAATTGAAACTTCAAATTGGGGAATTACGCCCAAAGTATATAATTTCTTTGAAATGATCTATGTTATGGAAGGTGAGGGAAGACGGAATTATAATGCTAATAGCATGACTTATAAAAAAGGGAATATACTGTTTTATACGCCACTCGATAGTCGTTCTTTTACTGTTGAAAAACCCAGCAAATTTCTATATATCCGTTTTACTGACGTTGCTTTTGCGGAATGCCATTCTGCTGATGAGCGGCAAGAGTTGAACCAATGGATGAAAAGCCTGGAATATTTGTTTTTTAACCACAATCATGAGGCAAATCTTTTAGTAAAAAGCGATGATGACTGCCATACGGTTAAAAGCCTGATGAAGACAATAAGTGATGAATATAATTCAAGGCAGCTGCATTATGAAAAAAACATTCAACACCTGCTGCAGATATTGGTCAATATCTTTGTTAGAAACGTGTTGCCCGAAACCAATTCAGGAGTACAGCCGCTTACTGGATGTTCAAAAAACGATTTGCTAATTGGTTATATCAAAAAATATATTTACGAACCTCAAAAACTGACCATAAGTAATCTGGCTGGTCTGGTTAACCTATCTGAAAACTACCTCGGCGAATATTTCAAAAAAAACAACAATGTCAGTATCCAGTCTTATATACTCCAATATAAACTTGGTTTGATTAAAGTAAGGCTGCAATTCAGTGATCTGACAATTTCAGAAATTGCATACGAGCTGGGTTTCTCGGATGAAAGCCATTTAAGCAATTTGTTTAAAAAATATTTTCAGGAGAGCCCTTCTTCATTCAGGAAAAGAAGTTTGCGCGCTAATATTCAGGAATAAATAATCCTTTATTTTGATTTGCTAACAAACAAAAATGCCCGGACGTTAAGCCTGAGCATTCAGCGGTGAGGGAGGGATTCGAACCCTCGGTACAGTTTCCCGTACGTCAGTTTAGCAAACTGATCCTTTCGGCCTCTCAGGCACCTCACCATATTTTGTCCTTTCAGACTTTATTCCAATAATTCCCTTTTTTCGGGATTGCAAATATAGCAATTAGGCTTATCCCTCAAAAAAAAAGTTCTTTTTCCTAATAATCCATCCGCACATGGTAAATGCTCATCAACATTCTTTTAAATATTGTTTTTATTGTTTCAATATCTTTAAGGGTTATGTTACTGTCTTTCAACTGGTTTTGATCGAGTTTATATTTCACAATCCTGTCAACCAGGTTACTTATTGATTGTTCATCCGGCTCTTTTAATGCGCGGGAAGCGGCCTCAACAGAGTCGGCAAGCATCAAAACACCACCTTCTTTTGAGAAAGGAATAGGCCCAGGATACCTAAAAGTGTTCTCGTCGATGAATTTTTCAGGGAAATTTTTCAAAAATGATTGATAAAAATAATCAACCCTGGTATCGCCATGGTGCGTGCGGATAAAGTCTATTACAATCTCAGGAAGGTTAGCTTTGCGGGCCATTTCAATTCCCCTGCTTACATGCCGTATAATTATCTGCGCACTTTCCTGGTATGGTAGCTTATCATGTGGATTAAACCCAGATGTTTGGTTCTCTATAAAAAATAAAGGATTCTCCATTTTACCAATATCGTGGTACAAAGCCCCTGCCCTAACCAGCAAGGAATTACCACCAATGCTGTAGATGGCATTTTCAGCAAGGTTGGCTACCTGTAACGAGTGCTGAAAGGTACCCGGCGCAGTAAAGGCCATTTCGCGCAGTAAGGGCGCATTGGTATTGGTAAGTTCTATAAGTGTAATATCGGAGGTTATGGCGAAGATCTTTTCAAAAATATAGATCAACGGGTAAGCAAGCAATGTTAGCAGAACGCTCACTACAAATGGCAAAAAATCCATCCAGTCAATACTTTTTATACTACCCTCGCGGATAAACGAGATGCCAAGAAAGGCAACGAAATAAGTAAAGGTGATTATTAGTGCAGAAATAAGAAATTGCTCGCGACGGATAAGGTTTTTTATACTATAGATAGAAACCATCCCGGCAGTAATCTCGAAATAGGCAAACTCAAAACTGTTCGGCACAAAGAAACCTGCTATCAGCACAACCAACAAATGTATATTTAATGCCAAACGGGTATCAAACAGGATCCGGATGATGATTGGAACTATACAGTAAGGTATGTAATACAGGTTTGGCAGTTGCAGCTTTATAGCTATAGACAGCGTAAACAGCATTGCCGTAATTACCAGTAATATTAAACTTACAAGTCGGTTATCAGCATAAATATCTTTACGGAAAAGGTACAAGAACACAATCAGCAGCGTAATGGCGATGCCCACCAACAAAAACTGACCAAGCAAAACCAGCCTGCGGTCGCCGTTTATCCTGGCGTTATCTTCAAATGCTTTTTTGTAGGATTGTAGTTTTTGATATGATTCATCGCTCACAACTGATCCCTTAGCGATTATAACCTCTCCTTTCTGTACCATCCCCCGGGTGGTCGACAGGTTTTCAACCACCTCCTTTTCAAGTCTTGAGGTTAATTTGTTATCATAAACCAAATTAGCTTGCAGCCTGTTGCTGATCAAATCGAGCAGAAACGCTTTATCAAGATCCTTTTGTGTGCTTAAAAACTTATCGCTATAAGCGATAGCCTTCTTTTTAGTATAGAGGTCAGCAGTGTTTTTATCTGTTGCTATGTTTTTATCTAATACGGTTACAGGGTAGTTTTCTGCGTTTTGCTGGTATTTGGGGTTAAGTGCCAAAATGCCTTTATCATATAACGACTTCAATAAATCGTAGCCCGTATTTACATACCTTTCTTTTTTACGATCGTTTATACCGGCATTGTGCCATTTAACTTCAAGGTCGCTTTTAAAGCCATCAAGTTCATGCCCTGTAAGGTCATTATCCAATTGGTATATTGGTGTTACGCTTGCAAGCGCCGTTTTTTGGTCGCCTTCAATTTCCTGCTGTGTTTTTAATATGGCGAAGTTATAAGGAGAAATAAGGTCTTTCTGGTTCCATATCCTCCCCTTTTCAATATCGTAGCTAAATTTTGCCTGTTTGGGAAGAGTGAAAACAATTACGCAGATGCTCGCCAGCATCATTAAAAACTTAACATTACGGGAGTATTTGCGAAACAGGGCCTTTTGGCGCGATGTAGATAATTTTGCCATTTATACTTAAATCAATCAAAATTACTATAAGTTTCCGGTATATGGTATAAGTTAATAGCTCAGGATCTAAATTGATTGCTGCTAAACATAACTGACGATGAGTTGCAAACTATTCTCATGATAATAAAAAATTTAAAAAAAATATAATTATTACTATGCATGCATAGTAAATTCACCATTAAAAAAACCTAAATTTGCCTTACCAATTTACATCATTACATGAAAGAAGTAGTTATCGTTTCGGCCACCCGTACCCCTATCGGTAGTTTTGGCGGCAGTTTAGCCTCATTTACAGCAACTCAACTCGGCGCGCTGGTTATTAAGTCGGCAATAGAAAAATCTGGTTTAAAGCCTGAGCAGATCCAGGAAGTTTATATGGGGAATGTGCTTTCGGCTAATCTGGGCCAGGCACCGGCGACCCAGGCAGCCATATTTGCAGGATTGCCAAGTTTACCTGCTACTACTGTAAATAAGGTATGTGCATCTGGTATGAAAGCTATTATGCTGGCAGCGCAAAGTATAGCTTTAGGACAAAATGATATTGTTGTTGCAGGCGGGATGGAATGTATGAGCAATGTGCCCTATTATCTTGATAAAGCAAGAAATGGTTACAGGCTCGGCAATGGACAGATAACAGACGGGCTTATAAAAGATGGCCTTTGGGACGTATATAATGATTATCACATGGGTTCGGCTGCTGAACTTTGTGCAGTTGAATGTAATATTAGCCGTGAAGAGCAGGATGCTTTTGCCGTTGAGTCCTATAAACGGTCGCAAAAATCACAAAGTGAAGGCAAGTTTAAAGATGAAATAACTCCTGTTGAACTTAAAGATAAAAAAGGCGATGTAACTTTATTTGCCAATGATGAAGAACCAAAGGCGGTAAAGTTTGATAAAATCCCTTCATTAAAACCCGTATTTAAAAAAGACGGAACTGTAACGGCAGCTAACGCTTCTACCCTTAACGATGGTGCAGCTGCTGTTGTGTTAATGAGCAAAGAGAAAGCTGACGAGCTGGGTATAAAGCCACTTGCAAAAATTATTTCTTATGCAGATGCACAACAGGCTCCTGAATGGTTTACCACTGCTCCATCTAAAGCTATTCCACTGGCTTTGCATCGCGCGGGTTTATCAGCAACCGAAATTGATTATTTTGAGATCAACGAGGCGTTTTCAGTAGTTGCAATAGCCAATAACCAACTTTTAAAGCTCGATCCTGAAAAAGTAAATGTAAATGGAGGAGCAGTATCACTTGGCCATCCACTTGGTGCATCGGGTGCAAGGATCATGGTAACATTGCTAAATGTATTGCAGCAAAACAAAGGAAAATACGGAGCGGCAGGAATTTGTAACGGTGGAGGCGGCGCAAGCGCAATGGTTATCGAAAATTTGCGTTAATTAGGGGTGATGAAATCGCTAATAATTACCTGCCTGATGCTGGCTTTAATGCCACGCTTTATTTTCGCTCAGCACTCTGACGAAAGCGGGCGTATTAAACAACTGGCTTTATATGAAGATACGTTAATTAATTTAGGTAAAAAGTTTGTAAACGACGAAAACGACCTTGAGCGCAAAAACGCAAATTATGCTTTTATTAAAACACTTGTAAGCGCCCTAAAGATCCCGAATTCATTCCTTTACCCTTTTGATTCAGTAAAAAGTATCAGTATATTAAATTCTCCGGATAACCGCTTCAGGATATTTAGCTGGCACATAGTTAACCTTGATGGCAGTTACCGCTTTTATGGTACTATACAGATAAATACTGGCGGTAATTTAAAAATGTATCCGCTGGAGGATTATTCGCCTTTATTAAAAAACCCGGAAGATTCGATCACCAATACCCGTAAATGGTTTGGTGCCCAGTATTATAAAATAATCCCCGTCTACACCCCTAACCTTTATTACGTTTTACTTGGCTGGAAAGGCAATACCGTAGTATCGACCAAAAAAGTGATAGAAGTATTATCATTTAAAAACGAAAAGCCCGAATTAGGGCTCCCTGTACTTATTGGCAATGGAAAAACCCGGGACAGGGTTGTATTTGAATATGCCAGACAGGCGTCGATGTTGTTAAGGTATATTCCAGACCAAAACCTGATTGTATTTGATCATCTTTCACCGCCTGACCCAAAATCTAAGAACAAGCCTGAAACTTATGGCCCCGATTTAAGCTATGATGGGTATAAGCTAAAAAATGGCAAATGGATATATGTTGAAAACCTGGATATGAGGAATATTCCCGGTGGTAGTGATGATGGATATATTGATCCAAAAAAACAAGCGGAGCTTGACAAGGCCGCAGCAAAAGGAAATAATCAATAAACATTAGTTCCTTAGTCAACCAAATAATAGCATTCTAAATTGTAACACTTTCAGTATTAAATTTTGATTCAACGGAATTATATTACTTTAGTAAAATTTTTACTTAACACAAATGGCAGAACCTTTAGCAGCACAAGTACCCGTTAAATCGAGATTTCCGAAAAGCGTCCCATATATTATTGGCAATGAAGCCGCAGAGCGTTTCAGCTTTTATGGCATGCGCTCCGTACTTACTTTGTTTTTAGTAAAACAATTTTTTAACCCTACCGGCAATGTAGCGCTGACTGAGCAGGCTAATGCACATGCCAATAAGCTACACCACTTATTTGTGATGGTAGCCTATGCTTTGCCATTTGTAGGCGGTATGGTTGCCGATTGGTTTACAGGGAAATACAAGCTGATTTTGTATGTATCGATGATTTACTGTGTAGGGCATTTGATGCTGGCGACATTTGATGGTGGCCTTGGTGGTTTCGAACTGGGTTTGCTTGTGGTTGCCATTGGCGCCGGTGGTATTAAGTCATGCGTATCAGCTAACGTTGGTGATCAGTTTGATGCTACCAATCAGGATCTACTATCAAAAGTTTATGGATGGTTCTATTTCAGTATCAATGCCGGCTCTATGATTTCAACAGTTGCCATTCCGTGGACTTATGATCACTTTGGCCCCAGGTGGGCTTTCGGTATTCCCGGGCTCCTGATGGCGCTGGCTACAATCATATTTTTTTCGGGCCGTAAAAAGTATGTAAAAGTCCCTCCGCAGGGGGTCAATCGTAATAACCTGGTGTTTATAACCTGGTACGCGTTAACCCATATGAGCCAACGAAAACCGGGGCAATCTATGCTCGATGTTGCCAAAGGCCCGTATAACCCTGAACGCGTTGAAGGTGTAAAGGCGGTTTACAGGGTTATGGCAGTATTCTTTTTCGCGCTGGCATTTTGGGCCGTTTGGGATCAATGTTTGTCTGAATGGACGCTGTATGCTGAAAAAATGAACCGTGTTATTAACCTTGGGTTTACCACAGTTACCGTGCTACCTGGTCAATTATCAACCGTTAATACTGCATTCCTGCTACTGTTTATTCCCCTGTTTAATTATTTAATATACCCATGGCTTGATAAGCACGGATTAAAAACCACCCCATTGCGCAGGCTTGGTACAGGGTTAGTGTTAACGGCTTTATCGTTTGTAGTAATTGGCGTTATACATAATAACATTGAGCACGGCGGCTCCCCCTCTATTTGGTGGCAGGTGCTGGCATTTATGATACTTTCGGCGGCCGAAGTTCTGGTATCTATTACAGGGCTGGAATACGCCTATACGCATTCACCAAAATCAATGAAGAGTACCATGACGGGTATCTGGTTCCTGGTGGTATCATTCGGCAACCTGATAACAGCCCTTGTTAACGGCCTTATTGAAAATGGCGGCTGGTGGGCCAGAAATCTTAAAGGTGCTAACTACGAATGGTTTTTTGTAGCGTTTATTGGCGTATTTATTTTAGTATTTTTATTTGTTGCACCCCGTTTGAAAGAACGCAACTATATAATCGATCCGTATATTGATAACCAGGTAATAGCTGATACCAATAATTTATAAATAACATTATTTAACAAAAAAAGCAGTTATGTGTTACTCACTAACTGTTTTTTTATTTTAAAAGCAGGTTTAAATCAATTATTTTTGCCTTCTCTTTACCTGATTTTTTATTAAGTGCCAGATAGTATAGTAATTATTCCGACTTATAACGAAAAGGAAAACATTGAGCGGATGATCCGTAAAGTGCTTTCCCTTCCTCACGATTTCCATTTGCTTGTTATTGATGACGGGTCGCCTGATGGTACGCAGAACATAGTAAAGCAATTACAGCTTGAATACCCGGAGCGTCTTTTTCTGGAGGAACGCGCAGGCAAACAAGGTTTAGGTACAGCCTATATTCATGGCTTTAAGTGGACAATTGCTCATCAGTATGATTATATTTTTGAGATGGATGCCGATTTCTCGCACAATCCGGAAGATCTGTTAAAGTTACGGCAGGCCTGTATTGACGGAGCTGATGCAGCAATAGGTTCGCGGTATATCAATGGTGTAAATGTGGTAAACTGGCCGATGAGCCGGGTGTTGATGAGTTATTTTGCTTCGGTATATGTACGGTTTATTACCGGTATTAATATCCAGGACTCTACTGCAGGCTTTATGTGCTATAAGCGCAAAGTTTTGGAAACCATCCAGCTCGACAAGATAAAATTTGTGGGTTATGCATTCCAGATAGAAATGAAATACACCACTATAAAACATGGTTTTAAACTGGTTGAAGTACCTATCATATTTACCGACCGTACACTTGGCACCTCAAAAATGTCGACAAGCATTTTCAGGGAAGCTTTTTTTGGGGTTATCCAAATGAAGATTAATTCCATTTTCAGAAAATATCCGGAAGGGTAATGTGATTTCAGATGTCGGATGTTCGATTTCGGAATTTTTATTTTTGATAATCAAACTTTACTATTCTAAATCCGAAATCGAACATCCGAAATCCGAAATAAAAAATTAATTTCGTTGGCAATGAACGAGCACCTTGATCCTGAACGCGAACGCCTCTCTCCTGCCGAACGTGACATTGAAAAAGTTTTGCGTCCGCAGGTATTTGAAGATTTTACAGGTCAGCATAAAATATTAGCTAATTTAAAAGTGTTTGTACAAGCTGCCCGCCAGCGTGGCGAGGCACTCGACCATGTGCTGCTACACGGGCCTCCGGGTTTAGGAAAAACCACCTTGTCGCATATTATTGCCAATGAAATGGGCGTTGGCATTAAAATAACTTCGGGTCCTGTTTTAGATAAACCGGGAGACCTTGCAGGGTTATTAACAAATCTTGAAACTGGTGATATTTTGTTTATCGACGAGATCCATCGTCTTAGTCCGTTGGTTGAAGAATATTTGTATTCGGCAATGGAGGATTTTAAAATAGATATTATGCTGGAGAGCGGCCCTAACGCCCGTTCAGTGCAAATCTCGCTAAACCCATTTACCCTGGTTGGGGCTACAACACGATCCGGTTTGCTTACAGCGCCACTACGGGCCAGGTTTGGCATAAACTCCCGGCTGGAGTATTATGATGCCAAATTGTTAACTACTATTTTACTTCGATCGGCATCTATACTAAAAACCCCCATAAGTGACGAAGGTGCATTTGAAATTGCCCGCCGAAGCCGTGGCACCCCACGTATTGCTAATGCTTTACTACGCCGTACACGCGATTTTGCCCAGATAAAAGGAGACGGAAATATTGATACAGGCATAGCTAAGTATGCATTGAATGCACTTAACGTTGATGAACATGGCCTGGACGAAATGGATAATAAAATATTATCCACAATTATTGATAAATTTAAAGGCGGCCCTGTTGGCTTAAAAACTATTGCCACAGCAGTTGGTGAAGATGAAGGTACGATTGAAGAAGTTTACGAGCCTTTTTTAATACAGGAAGGCTTTTTAATGCGTACCGCCAGAGGTCGCGAAGCTACCGAGAGCGCTTATAAACATTTAGGGAAAATAAAAACAGGTGGAAATTCTTCACTGTTTTAACCAATAGTTACTACATTTGAAATTATAAACCAGTCTGCCTGGTGAAAAATTTTTGTCTGTCCGGATAATTCATAATTATCCGGAAGCATTCTTTTTTCGGCTGCGGGAAAATATTTTAATATTATTATCTGCTTTTTATTTTGAATATGTACAATTATAATATTCTTAATGATAAGGAACTAACAAGCTTGTTATCTACAGGCAATGAGATTGCTTTTACTGAAATTTATAACCGGTATTGGTCAAAGTTATTCTCAATTGCCGCCAATAA